>JALUUP010000261.1 GCA_027021285.1 Bacteroidota bacterium
GTGACAGGCAGGCATTCTAACCAACTGAACTACGACTCCAATATTCTCCCCCAACCAGGCGCCTTGCGGCGTGTACTCAATCGTTTCCTGTTCATCGCTATATCCATCGTCATCTCTCCGATTGAGAGAGACACTAATTCGCGTCATTTTCCATTCATAAAGCAAGCACCGACCAAGGCTATTCCTTGGATTCATACGTGAAACCAAGTATCCGGTCGATGCCGTCGAGGTCGGCCTGGCGATGGAAAGGACGCAATCCCTTCCGCGTGAATATCTCTTGGACAGCGTCGGCCTGTCCCATCCCGATTTCCAGCATCACCGCGCCGCCATGACGCAGGAGGTGTTTCGCGCGGTCTGCAATGGCCCGGAAAAAAGTCAATCCGTCGCTTTCGTCGGTGGTGGCGACCCTGGGTTCGTAATCGCGTATCTCGACCTGGAGATCACTGAAGTCGTCTGCTGATACGTAAGGAGGGTTCGAAACGACGATGTCGAACGGCGTTTGAAGAGAATCGGTATCACCTTCCAGGATATCCACTTTCTCCAGTCGCAGGCGGTCGGCGACCTGGTGCCGCTCGGCGTTTTTTCGCGCCACGTCCAACGCCTTTCCGCTAACATCAATACCGGTCGCGCGCAGCCCCGGCGCGTGCAGGAGCAGGGTGATGGGAATGTTGCCCGAACCAGTTCCGATGTCGAGTATAGAAACCGGGGCTGCGTCGGGAAACTTTTTGCCGATGTGCTCCAGCACGGTTTCGCACAACAGCTCTGTTTCCGGTCTGGGGATGAGCACATCCGGGGTGACATGGAACGGACGCCCGTAGAACTCGGTCTCTCCAACGATGTACTGTACAGGTTCCCCGCGCAGGCGGCGGCGAGTGCTTTCCCGGAACCGGGCCAGCTCCGTTTCCAACAGCGGTTTATCGAATTGCAGGTAGAGATCGATTCTCCGGCAACCCAATGTATGGCACAGCAGGAGTTCGGTGGAAAGCCTGGGCTCGAGGATGTTCTTTTCTTTCAGGAACTCGGTGGATGCTCGAATCAGTTCGCTGACGGTCATCGCGGGTCAGTATTTTTCTTGCGGGCGAACGCGCGGGATCCACGCACGAACACGTGATCGATGGCCTCGGGGATCGTAGTGATGGGAATGATGTTCAGGTTCTCTTTCACGGGCGCGGGGATCTCCACAAGGTCCTTCTTGTTTTCTCCGGGAATGAGAATGGTCCGAATGCGGGCGCGGCGGGCTGCCAGCAGTTTTTCGTTCAGTCCTCCCACAGGCAATATCTCGCCCCGCAGGGTAATCTCGCCCGTCATGGCCACGTCGCCGCGCGTTGGCACTCCGCTGAGGGCGGACAGGAGAGCCATGGTGAGGGTAATTCCCGCCGATGGTCCATCCTTGGGTATCGAACCTTCGGGCAGGTGGATGTGAATTTCGTGGTCGGTGTTGAAATCGTGGGGAAGGCTGAACTTCTCCGCGTTGGCCCGCAAGTAGCTCAAAGCGGCCATGGCCGATTCTTTCATGACGTCTCCGAGCTGGCCGGTTAGTGTCAGCTTTTCCTGTCCCTTCATGACCACGACCTCTACGGGCAACGTTGCTCCGCCCATGCTGGTCCATGCCAGGCCGGTGGCGATCCCGACTTTCGGTGTCTTGTCCGCATGCTTGTCCGAATAGCGGGAGACGCCGAGATACTTGTTCAGGCTTTCCGGCGTAACGGGAATCGTCTTGCGGGATTTCCGCTTGCTGTTAGGTTTCACCTTTTTGAGCACGACCTCCTTCGCGATCTTTCTGCAAACGGTGGCGACTTCCCGTTCCAGGTTGCGCACACCGGCTTCCATGGTATACTCCCGGATGATGCGGCGGAGGGCGCGTTTCTGGAATCGTACGTCGTATCCCTTCAGGCCGTGCTCCCGTATCTGGCGGGGGACGAGGTGGCGCTGGGCAATGGCGATTTTTTCGTGCTCGAGATAACCGGGAATTTCGATGATTTCCATGCGGTCTTGCAACGGTTCGGGGATTCCGTAGCTAACGTTGGCCGTTGTAATGAAAAGCACACGCGAGAGATCAACGTCCACGTCGAGGTAGTGATCGTTGAACGTACAGTTCTGTTCCGGGTCGAGGACTTCCAGCATGGCAGCCGTGGGGTCGCCGTGGAAGTCCGCGCTCATTTTGTCGATCTCGTCCAGCAGGATAACCGGGTTCATGGAACCGGCCTTGCGCAATGCCTGGACAATCTTGCCCGGCATGGATCCGATGTATGTACGTCGGTGACCACGAATTTCCGCCTCGTCGTGAATGCCACCCAGGGAAAGCCGTATGAATTTACGATTCAGGGCACGAGCGATGGAGCGTCCCAGGGAGGTTTTGCCCACTCCGGGAGGACCCACGAAACACAGTATCTGCCCACGCATCTCGGGCACGAGGTTGAGCACGGCGATGAATTCAAGGATGCGATCCTTGGGTTTCTCCAATCCGTAATGGTCTTTATCGAGAATGGTCCGCGCGGAGTCGATATCGAGAACGTCGGGGGTATGGACGTTCCAGGGAACGGCCAGTACCCAGTCGAGATAGTTCCTGCTGACCGTGGCTTCCGGCGATAAGGGAGTCATGGTTTTCAGCTTGTCGAATTCCTCCAGGGCCTTTTCTTTTACTTCCTGAGGAAGTCCCGCTTTTAATATTTTTTCCTTGAGCTCCAACAGATCGGGTGGGAGTTCCGCGTCACTTCCGAGTTCCTGTTGTAAGACGCGAATTTGTTCCTGCAAGTAGAACTTGCGCTGCGACTGCTGGATGTTGGACTGGACGCGGTTGTCGATGTCCATCTCCATGTTGAGTATTTCAATTTCCTCGGTCAGGATGCGGATGAGTTCAAGGTACTGGTCCACGATGGACGAATGCTCGATGATCTTCTGCTTGGTCGTAACCGGAATATGTAGGCTGGAGGCCACGAAGTACAGCTTGCGAATAGGTGAAGCGATGTTTTCGAACGATATCAGGGTCTCACCGGGCAAGTCGCGGTTCAGCTTGACGTACTCGTGAAAGAGGGAACCCACCTGTCGAGTCAGGGCATGAAGTTCAACATCGGGAACGACGTCCTGGTTCTCCACCTCGAACTCGATTTCGAAATAAGAATCCGAGGGAAGGAACGAGGTCATGCGTATGAGTTGCAAACCGTCGACGAGAACCTTCATCAACCCGTTGGGGAGTTTCAGAACCTGGATGATTCTGGCAAGGGTTCCCACCTTGTAGAGCGATTCCTCCGTAGGGAAATCCTCGTCCGGTATCTTCTGTGTCAGGAGGGCGATGTACTTGTCTTGTTCCAGGGCCTGGTTGACTGCGGTGATGGAGTTTTCCCGTCCAATGAGAATGGGGAAAATCATGTGGGGGAAGATCACCACGTCCCGCAACGGCAGGACGGGAAGGCGATCCGGGATAACTTCTGGCGTAGCTTCTATGTTTTCTGCTGATTCTTTTTGCATGGTTCGCTATCTTTGTAAAAACACAATATATTCCCATGCTGGAGTAAAAACAATGCATACCGCTGATTTGCACTACAGAGTTGGCAATGGAAAAAAGACATTTGCCCGTAAAAGCCTTCGGCGTTCCCTCGTGCTGATTGCTTTTTCTTGTAAAGTTCAATAATATTGGAAGCTTTGTTTCGTGGAAGTTCTTTTTACAAACCACAACCGATCCAGACTATCCTGATCATTCGCCAGACGTGAGAAAACTCGCAATATTCATCGCCTTGTTGATGGTGACGGCCGCGGTGCTTTTTATCGTCGTTGATTACGACACGACTATACAAATTCTTTCGGCAGCGGTATTCGTCATTGGCGCCGTGATACTGTATTTTCTCATGGGATCCGCTCCGGATATCGATGCAACCCAAGCAGACCAGGACATGCCCGACCAGCGAAAGAAAACGAGAAAGAAAAAAAGACCCGCCGACGCAACCTTGCCCCTCTCTTTCGAGGATGCGCAGGAAAAAACCGCGACTGAAGCAACGGACAGCGTGAAGGCGCAAACGGAAACCGCTGCTGTTTCGTCGACAGTGCGGTTGCCGTACAAGCCGAAAGAGATCGAGATACCGGAAGATTACTATAAATACAATCTCGAGGCGATACCCAGGGACCCCCGGGGGGAATTCGATTACCTTTCGTTGCGCCTGTTAACGGTGCTGAAGGAAATGTTGTTTGCCCACACGGTCGGCGTGTTCTGGATCAACCGCGACCGGGGCCAGATCGTCATCGGGGCGCACGTGACCGACAGCAAGCAGTTTACACCTACCAGCCGGTATCCTTTGACGAACGATCTTTTGGGGCGCGTTGCCGAAAGCATGCGGCCGGAGATCATTTCGGAGATTCCCACCGAGGCGGAAGCGGAATTGCTGCCCTATTACAATACAACCCAGGGCGTTCACAGCTTTGTCGGTGTTCCCATGTTCTTTCAAAATGACTGCGTTGCAATCCTGGCGGCCGACAGCAAGGCGCCGGATTCGTTTGGTTTGGAAACGGTGGCAACGATGGGGCATTTTACCGCGTTGTTGGCGACACTGTTGCAGAGCTATTCGCACAAATACGATCTCGAAGCGGACTCCAAGCTGCTTACGGTTATCGACAACATGCGACAGAGCATGTCGTTGCACCTGGACCCGTACGGCATCGCTTCGGCTGCGGCCACCGCGACGACAGAGGCCGTGGATTGGGATTACGTGGCGGTGGTGCTGAACGAGCCAAGTGGAGAATGGGTTGTGAAACGCAGCGTCACCAAGATGAGCGAGGAGCCGTACATCAAGGAAGGGACCGTCATTGATATCGAAAACGGATTGGTGGGGCAGGTCTTGCAATCCATGGAACCGTTGATCGCGGATGCCCCACCAGAAGGAAAGTTCCGCTTCGAACGAACGGAAAAGATCCGTGGTAACGGCTCGTTGTGCCTTGTTCCCCTCACGACGGCAAACCGTTGCTTCGGCATCATCATCGCCGAATACAAGGAAAAACACCAGTACGCGGGACGGGACCTGGAAATCCTCCAACGAATCGCCGAGATCGTATCTATGGCGCTGGAGGTGCTTTCGCTCAACACCCTTGTGCGCCAGCACCTGATGATCGATGAGACCACCCGCGTGGCGAGCCGCACCTTCCTGTTGCAGCGGTTGGACGAGGAACGAAAGCGGTGCGAAGATCACGGCGGAGAGATGGCGTTCTACGTGGTAGCCCTTGATCATGCGGATCAGCTTTTGGAACGTCACGGTATCGCGGGTCTGGAGCACATCCTCAAATCCCTGGGGATTGTCCTGCGTTCGTCGCTCGAATCGTATCACGTGGTGGGAAAGCTGGACCAATCGAAGTTCGGCATCCTCTGCCTGCACACGGGCGGGGAGAATGCCTACCTGGTCGGGGAAAAATTTCGCGCCGCCATCGCTTCCACGTCGCTCTCTCTCGATGGATCGTCTTTTTCGGTGACGGCCAGTATCGGCTGCTGCGTGTACGCGGAAGGGATGGACAGCGGTCAGATCCTCAATGTTGCGCAGCAGGTCGTGGACCGGGCGATTTCGGACGGGGGTAACTGTGTTAAGGTTGTTTGATTGCTCGACGATGCGTCAACTATTTTGAAATGGATACTTCTTCGGGGGAACCGCTTCGCGGTGTGGCGTGCTGCGCCCTGGCGATGACCGGTCTCTTAGTGGTTCCCTTCGTATAATGTGCTGATGACGCGATCAATCCTACCGGGAAGTTTCATCCGGGGAAAGCGTTTGCAGTAAAACCATGATCGCGTGTATTTTTGACTTTTCCCTTCCCCCGATATACCTCGGCAGAAACGTGTCGTGTGCCGGTTATCGTAATTACGATTATACCGTCGCCAGGTAACCCAGGTGTCCAGCGGCGTACGTCATCAGTTTGACAACGTATGGAGGTTTGTTATGATGAAATTCCCGGCATTGCGAAACAGGTTGGGTACGTCTGGCCTCATTGTCTTTTGGTTTTTGTTCGTGCCGGTGTTGCTGCCCGCGCAACCCCGTGTCGCAATCATGAGCATCGATACACTATGGTACCCGGAGGTTCTCGTGAACCTGGATATTACCTGTGGTGGCGAGAAACGGTTTGACGTCCAGCGGTCGCATCTGACTTTGTATGAGAACGGATCGGAGGTATCCACGCTCACATTTTACTGCCCTCCGCCGGATGAAAAATGCTGCCTGTCGGTTGCGCTGGTTATCGACGGGAGCGGGAGTATCCATGGTCCGATTTTGGACAGTATCAAGGCTGCGGCGGAAATGTTTGTCAGCGGCCTGGACGGCGATTGCGATTATGCCAGTGTCATTGTTTTTCGTGGATACGTACACACCATCGTCCCCTGGACGAACGACGTCCAGCGGTTGTTGAACGGTATCAAAGGCATATACGCTTCAGGTCCGGGTGCGCTGTATGACGGTGTCGGGAGAGGGATAGAAGAGCTCCTCAACAAGGAGGGATGGGAGTGCCAGGCCGTCGTTGTGATTTCGGACAACGGTTTCGACAATGCGAGCACCAAGTATACTCTGCAATCGTGCATAGAAAGTGCAAGGGCAAACAAAATCAGGATATTTCCAATACAAGTGGCGGAGGGCGGAAAAGGAAACGATGCGGCATTTACCGCTCTCGCCCGCGGGACGGGTGGAAAAACGTACATGGGAATATCCATGTCAAATCTCAGGAAGATATTTGATGACTTGCGTGGCCTGATGCGCAGGCATTTCGACTATTGCGCGATTTCGTACTGGCCTGAGTGCCCGGACGGAACCCGGCGGAACGTCGCGGTTGCGGTCGGCGACCCGGAGGCGTATTGCGGTGGAGAGGCGCAGGCGGATTTGACGTACACCACTGCTTTTCGAAAGGATCAGTTGGAGGCGATTGTTCTTGAGACAGTCGATACTCGTGTTGCCACCACTGATACTGCGCGCCTCATAGTCCGTATTCCTTGGCGGTACGACAGCCTTACGATCGAAGCGAATTCCATCGACGTCGTGTACGATCTGCAATGCATGGAGTTTTTGGGTGTGGATTTTCTCGGTACTGCACTCGAGAAGTGTTCCATGACGGTCGAGTTGGATTCGCTGGGCGCTCACCTGGTTTTCGATACGACGGTGACAGTAACAGCGCCGAGTATTCTGGGACGTTTTTTGTTCAAACCGATTGGCAATACCAGCGCCAGGTGCAACGTCGAGTTTGCGTTTGCTGGGCTCCGCACGCCGTGCCGGTATTTTCAAGAAACCGGCGCCACGGTTGAAATCGTGCCAGTGATGGGCACACGTGCTCTCGAAGTCCCGGTATTCCAGGTTGATGCATTTCCCAATCCATTTGGACCGGATGCCTGGAGCGGCCGGGACGCAATACGGGTGCGCATCATTGCATCGCGGGAATTTCGTGCGGTTGTCAATCTCTATGATGCCCGAGGAAACAGGGTGAAAACGCTGGCTCGGGGCATCTTTCCACCGGGGAAGCACCTTTTACACCTCGGCGGAAGCGGATTGGACAACGGGGTGTACTTTATTGTAGTTGAGACGGGGAACCTGCGCAAAGCGGTACCGGTCGTGTTCATGAAATAAGAGTTTAGCCTGTCGGAAATGGGATACTACAAGGTTTTTTCATGTGAGAGAGCTTGCTCTTGTTGCAGGATTCTTTTATATTTAACGGCTATTTGCGAATAATGGACCGATAAATAGCAAAGATATTGGCATGAGAATGCACGATAGATGCGGGGAATAGACGGGGGGTGGTTTTCACGTTCACGATTGGCAGAGAGTACCGTTCTCCTTTTTTGACATTGTTATCAGAATCGATTGAAAAGGGAAAACGACCCGGTTCGGAGGGGGCGAAATTCATTGAATGGCTGTTTGGGAGCGTGTTGATGAATTCGTGAATAAACCTTGGAGTGGAACCGTTTCATCGTCATGTTGCATCACGTGAATGGGGGAAGTTGGAACACCGGGGCAGTTTCTATCGTCTTCTTGGGTGGAAAAGGCGTAGAGGAACCATGAATGAAACGAAAGTGTTATTAAAACGTAATCAATATAATGAGCAACGTGAGATTGTATTCGTACATGAATCGATGACAATCCGGAAGCAATAATGCGTTGAATATCCAATAACTACTAATATTCGAGGTAGTTACGTGAAAATATCCAAACAATACACGAACCGGGAAAGCCAATCGCTTGACAAGTACCTCCAGGAAATCGGGAAAGTGGACTTGCTTACGCCCGAGGAGGAAGTTGAGCTGGCGAAGAAAATCAGGAAAGGAGGGTCCGAAGGGCAGGTTGCTTTGGAAAAACTAACGAAAGCCAACCTGCGTTTCGTGGTCAGCGTTGCGAAGCAGTATCAAAACCAGGGACTTTCCCTTGGCGACCTGATCAACGAAGGCAACCTTGGTTTGATCAAGGCGGCCAAGCGTTTCGATGAAACCCGCGGCTTCAAGTTCATTTCCTACGCCGTGTGGTGGATTCGCCAATCCATCCTCCAGGCCCTCGCCGAGCAATCCCGCATCGTGCGTCTGCCGCTCAACCGCGTCGGGGCGCTGAACAAGATCGGCAAGAAGTTCAGCGAGCTTGAACAGACGTACGAGCGCGAGCCCAGCGCCAGCGAGCTGGCCAAGGAACTCGACATGACGTTGTACGAAGTGGCGGATACGCTGAAGATCTCCGGCCGGCACGTGTCCGTGGATGCGCCTTTTACCCAGGGCGAGGACAACCGCCTGCTGGACGTCATCAAAGACGACCATCAACCGCCGCCTGACAACACACTGATTGGCGAATCGCTGAAAGTCGAGGTCCGACGAGCGCTGTCCACTCTCAGCGAGCGTGAAGCGGAGGTCATCAGGCTGTACTTCGGGTTGGACCGCGACCATTCTCTGACCCTGGAAGAAATCGGGGAAAAGTTTCACCTGACGCGCGAGCGCGTGCGCCAGATCAAGGAGAAAGCCATCCGGCGTCTGCGGCATGCCACCCGGAGCAAGCAGTTACGGGCGTACCTCGGTTAGTGTCACTACATACGAAATAATTCTTTGACCCGGATACGTCCGGGTTTTTTTATTTATGGGGATGTGAATGACGCGTCGGGGCAAGGTTCTTGGCCTCGATGAAAATACGCGTCGCGGCGGGAACGCCTTCGCGAATTCGTAGCTCCAGTTCCGCCGTCGTATGCTCGATTTCTTCCGCGTTCAGGTTGTCGTTGAAATCCAGCGACAGGTTGACCAATATCTGGTCGGGACCCAGGTGCATGGTAAGAAGCTCGCCCACGCGTTCGATACCATCAGTGTCCTCCACGGCCGTGAGAATACGATGGACATTTTCCGGCGAAGCGCTCTCCCCGATAAGCAAGCTCTTGCTTTCCCATGCGAGAAAAACGGCGACCAGGATCAGGAGAATGCCGATGAGCACGCTGGCCAACCCGTCGAAAAAGAGTTCACCAGTGATGTGTGAAAGAGTGATACCCACCAGCGCGATCAAGAGACCCAGCAGAGCGGATGCGTCTTCGAACAACACGGTGACGAGAACCGGGTCCTTGGTTTGGCGAATGAAGTTCACCGTTGGAGTATCACCACGCTGTCGAACGAATTCCTTCCAGGCAGTCCAGAAGGACAGTCCTTCCAACACGATGCTGACACCAAGCACGATGTAGCTGACAGTCAGGTTTTCCAGGGGATGTGGATGAATGGATTTTGCGATGCCTTCGTACACGGAAAATGTGCCGCCGATGACGAAAAGAGACATGGCAACCACGAACGTCCAGAAATACCTTTCCTGGCCAAACCCGAACGGATGCAGGGGCGTTGGCGGTTTTTTCGCGCGTTTCAGGCCGATGAAAAGAAATACCTGGTTCGTGGTGTCCGCCACTGAGTGAACAGCTTCGGCCAACATGGCCGAACTCCCGCTGATGAAAGACGCCACGAATTTGGCCAGCGCGATGCCGAGGTTCGCCAGGAAAGCAGCTATGATGACCTTTTTTGCTCCTGTTTTCATTTTCTCGCCCGTCCGAATGGTATGCGGGATTCAATCCAAGTCGTTTTCGATAACCTTGCTTGTTTCGCTACGCGTGATAGCGTGTTTCTATATTTTCGTGGATGTTCCCGTCCCCTCGGTATGTGGATTGCTGGCGGTGCGAGCTGTTCGCGCGTGATGTGTTTCGTTCCGGTGATACGTTGATCCGGTTGAAATCTCATGAGAAAAGCCCCGTGCACGGGCCACGAAATATGTGGTGTTGCTGTGCGCCTGATTTTCGTAATTGAACAAGTATGTTATCTTCGATAAGTTATGCGACGGGTTCGCAGCTCCCGTTTCTTTTTCTCAATGAAAGATAAAATTTATGCGTAATATTTTTTCTATTCTCTTTATTTTCGTTGCTCTTTTTTCCCCGGTCCATGAAGCCCTGTTTGCCCAGCAAGGGAAAGGCAGCGTCAAGGGTTTCGTTCGTGACAGCACGACTGGCGAGGCGCTGAGCCTGGCCAACGTTATCGTAAAGGGAATTGGGCAGGGAGCGGCTACGGATTCCCGTGGATTTTATTTTATCTCGAACATTCGACCTGGTAAGATTGTCCTGCGTGTTTCACTGGTCGGATATGCCAGTAAGGAAGTAAACGTGGAAATTGTGGCGGGAAAAGTGGCCACGGCAAATATTCGATTGGCACCGGTGGTATACGAATCGGGTGTAGTCACTGCCACGGCACAGCGGCGAGCCCGCTACGATACGGAAATCAGTACCCAGCCGATTGGAAGCACGGAGATAGAAATCGTGCCTGCCGCCGTTGAAGCGGACTTGTTTCGCACGCTTTCCATTCTCCCGGGAGTCGTCTCAACGAGCGACGTGACAAGCCAGTTCTACGTGCGGGGCGGGAGCGGCGATCAGAACATGATCATCCTGGATGGGATGACG
>JALUUP010000262.1 GCA_027021285.1 Bacteroidota bacterium
GAACAGCGTAAAGCCGGTGTTCACACCGTGCGATGGAACGGCCTCGATGCCGCGGGCGCTCTTGCCGCAAGAGGCACATACCTGCTGAAGTTTACCGCGAGGTTGACGGGGGGAGACGTGGTCAGTCAAATACGCAAGATTGTTATCGCAAGGTGAAACCGTGAGGTTGCGAAAAGAGAAACCCGGTTGATCAGCCGGGTTTTTTTGTGATCGAGTTGGATGCTGTCCGGAGAGGTACTACTCGATCTGGTCGGCGATGATTTCCGCGATATCTTTGACCGCCGGTTGTTTGGATGTTTCCACTTCCTTGATCCCGTCCACTAGCATGGTCAGGCAAAACGGGCAGGCGGTCGCCACCACGTCCGCACCCGACGCGACTGCTTCCTCGGATCGTTCGACATTGATGCGCTTGCCCTCCGTTTCTTCCATGAACATCCTTCCTCCGCCAGCTCCGCAGCAAAAACCGCGGTCGCGATTGCGTGGCATTTCGATGACGTTTATTCCGGGAACGCTGAACAGGTCCTCGCGCGGGGCGTCAAAGATATTATTGTATCGGCCGAGGTAGCATGAGTCATGGTACGTGACACTGGTACTGGCCGAAGGAACGGGGGATATTCGTTCCGCCGTAATGAGCTCGTGGATGAGGGTAGAATGATGAACCACGTTGAAATTCCCGCCAAGAGCGGGGTACTCGTTCTTCAGTGCGTGAAAGCAGTGCGGGCACGCGGTGACGATGTTCTTGACCTTGTAACCATTCAGGCGTTCAATGTTTTCTTGCATGAACATCTGGGCGAGGTATTCATTACCGGTTCTCCTGGCAGGATCGCCGTTGCACTTTTCCTCGTGACCCAGGATGGCGAAACGTATCCCGGATTTTTTCATGATGGCGCTGAAGGCGCGGCTTACGTTTTTGTAGCGGTCGTCGAATGAGCCGGCGCAGCCAACCCAGAACAGGTAGTCGATTCCTTCCGCGGAACCGAGGTCGGCCAATGTTGGAATATCCAACCCATCGGCCCACTTGCCGCGGTCTTCGGGGCTGAACTGCCAGGGGGCAAAGTTGTTTTCCAGGTTGCGATACAAGAGCTGTAATTCCGGCGGGAATTCGGATTCCGTCAACACCAGGTATCGTCTCATGTCCACAATGTCGGTGACATGGTCGATCATGACGGGACATTCCTGGACACAGGCGAGGCAGGTTGTGCACGACCAGAGTTCTTCGGGCGTGATATAGTCGCCGAGCAATTGTTTTTCGAGCACAGGGTTCTGTTCCTGTCCGGTAAGGAGCGCCGGCGCTTTTTCTTCAAGCCGGTAACGCATGTCCACCAGGATCTTTTTCGGCGAAAGGACTTTACCCGTGGCGGCGGCGGGACACGCCGCCGTACAGCGGCCGCATTCCGTACACGTCAAGCTATCGAGAAGCTGTTTCCAGGTGAAATCCTCCACGTCGGAATTCCCGAATTTCTCCGCGGTTTCATCTTCCAGGTCGAGCAGCGGCAGAGCGCCGCGCGGAATGATGCCCGCATTGCTCAGGTACACGTTGGGAATCGAAGAGAGGACGTGGAAATGTTTTGAATACGGGAGGTAGTTCAGAAAGCCGAGAATGAGTACGATATGAACCCACCAGGAAACCTCGAAAATCATATTCAGTTCGCCCCTGTCGCAACCCGAGAAGACCTTCGCCAGGGCGGAGCTGACAGGTCTCCAGTTGGCTGCAAACTCTGCCGATGGGACAAGCGCAATCCTGCTGGCGTATTGGACGATTGTGGCGATCACGATAAAAAGGATGGTTGTCAGGATGATTGTCGCGTCTCGCTGGGAATTTCTGGGTATGTCCTTCACCCGCGGGGGACCGATGACATGACGCCGGAAAAGTGCGACCAGAATTGCACAAAGAACAACCACACCGGCAAGGTCGGCACACAGTGCGACGATATTGTAAACGATGCCCAGGAATGCAAACGAAAAGTCCGGGTAGAAACCTTCGATGAGGGATTCGGTCACGACAGTGATGAGTACCAGGAATCCCCAGAAAATTCCGAAGTGCAACAGCCCGGCCGCCGGATCCCGCAGGAGCTTCGTCTGTCCAAAGGCAATGGTCAGGACGTTGTCTATTCTCTGTTTGAAGTTCCCGAGGCGATTGTCGGGTTTTCCAATAAGCAGGTATCGAATGAATCGCCGGACGTTATACGTGAAAAAGCCGATGGCGGCGACAAGTACGAACAAAAAGATGGTTGATTTCAAGTCCATGATCAGGTGTCTTCTTGTAGTGAGTCAGGTTGAAAGAGTATTCGGGGTAGACGATATGGGTGTATTCAAGGTGTGTGCGGACCCCGTTGTTACGGAAAAGCAGATACTCTCGACAAAAACCGCGCCCGGTCTGTCACCTTAAAATA
>JALUUP010000263.1 GCA_027021285.1 Bacteroidota bacterium
CAGGATGGCGGTATAAGGCCGTTCCGGGTCTGTAATAGCCCGCGACAGGTAGTCGATCTCTTTCTCCATGAGAAACCCTGCCACGTTCACGTCCATGAAGCGTGTTACGCCTTCGGTAGAAGCATGCGCCCTGTGAGCGGTGCCAAAGGCGTCGTTCACGTACACGTTGCCCAACGCGGCCAGTTTTTCCGCGAAGCCGGGATCGTTCTGTTCTTCCCCGGGATGGAAACGGAGATTCTCCAGCAGGAGAACATCGCCGGGCTGAAGCGCGGCGGCTTTTTCTCGCACATCGCTCCCGACGCAATCACCCGCCATGACGACCGGGCGACCGAGAAGTTCCTCCAGCCTCCGGGCCACCGGTGCCAGGCTCATTTCCGGAACAACTTTTCCCTTCGGGCGCCCCAGGTGGCTCATCAGGATGACTGCCGCCCCCTGCTCGAGCAGGTAGGAAATCGTGGGAAGCGACGCGCGTACCCGGGTGTCATCGGTAATGACTCCATCCTTGATGGGCACGTTGAAATCCACGCGGACAAGGACCTTCTTACCCTTGACGTCAATATCCCGAACAGTGAGCTTTTTCATGGCATGCTACCGTGTCGTTCAGACCGTAATGTTCTTTATCAAATCCACCACGCGGCAGGAGTACCCCCATTCGTTGTCGTACCAGCCCACGACTTTCACCATCTTCCCCCTGGCCATGGTCAGTTCGCTGTCGAAAATACAGGAGTGAGCATTGCCGACGATATCGGTTGAGACCACGGGATCGGTGCAATACTCGATGATGCCTTTCATCGATCCTTCGGCGGCGGCGCGTATGGCGTCATTGATTTCATCAGCGGAAACTTCACGAGCCAGTGTCGCCACGAGGTCGGTGATGGAGCCGTCGGACACGGGAACACGCAGCGCCATGCCGTCGAGCTTGCCGTCAAGTTCCGGCATGACCTTGCCGACCGCTTTTGCCGCACCCGTAGTTGTGGGAATAATGTTTTCCGCGGCAGCGCGCGCCCGCCGCAAATCCTTGTGCGGAAGGTCCAGGAGCCGCTGGTCATTCGTGTATGCGTGCACGGTGGTCATGAAACCACGCTCGATTCCGAACGATTCATGAAGCACTTTTACCATTGGTGCGAGGCAATTCGTCGTGCAGGAAGCGTTGGAGATAATCTTCTCGTCCCCGCCCAGGATGTGGTCGTTTACGCCCAGCACGACGACTGCATCGATTTCATCTTTCGGAGGCACGGTGAGGACAACCTTTTTCGCTCCGGCGTTGATGTGGTTCATGCATTGCTCGCGCTTGCGGAAAATACCGGTGGATTCAACAACGACGTCCACGCCGCTCCAGTCGAGGTTGGCCGGGTCGCGTTCGGCGGTGATTTTCAACCGGTCCCCGTTGACGACGAGATCCGATCCATCGACCTCGACCGTTCCGTTGAATCGCCCGTGTACGGAATCGTATTTCAAAAGATGGGCGAGCGTGGCGGGGTCGGTGATGTCGTTCACGCCCACGAAATCGAATCCTCCAAGCTCCAGTCCCCGGCGAAAAACCAGCCGTCCTATCCTGCCAAACCCGTTTATTCCTACTTTAACTGCCATGTAACTACTCCGTGAATACTTGTGACGGTTGTATTTGAACAAGGACTTAAAAGTTACGACTCATCACGCGCTTACGCAAGGCTAGCATTTCCGGCCTCGTTTAACGACAATACAAGCACCGCCAGCGTGAATGAGGTAAAAATGAGGGGGAACGGTATCTCCGCCATTTAGAGATGTGGAAATGACGGTTATTGAGAGGCGAAACACGTGATGGAAAGAACTGTTTTTGTGTCCTTGCCTCAAAACTCAACAGCTTTTTTTTACCTTTTCAAAGACCAATTGTTCACATACCATTGGTACATCCCAGTCCGCCTGCTGTCGATGACATCCTGTATACCCACGTCCTTCTGAAAGGCAAAGTACTTTCTCCTGAAGTGGCAATCTATTCCGCGAGCAACCCTGTCCAGCCGGGAGCTGAAGTAGCGCGGTAAACCGGAGCGAAACGGCGAAAGGATGCAATGAATGCGGTGCAGGCCGCTGAGCTCTTCTGCTACAGTGTCTATCTCCGTGTTTATAACGGTTCCGTCGTCTTCCACATCCAAGATCTTGCACTGGTAATACTTCGTATCTGACGTGCTCCACTCCCGGAGCACCTCGATAGTGCGCGTGTATTGATGTAAATCCATTCGCTGGTTCCCCATTTGTCCCCAGTAGCGTTGATAGACAAATACTTTACCGACACGTAGAGGCATGAAATCCGCCAGGTCATCATCGATCGAAAAGCGTCCGGAGACCATAACCCGTGATCCGTCCTTGCTGGCCATCTTTATCCGACAGGCCGGGGCGGGACCCTCAACGACAA
>JALUUP010000264.1 GCA_027021285.1 Bacteroidota bacterium
CGAACGGGTCGTGAAGGTGCTGGACGAATTCGAATATTACATGTCGCGGGAAGATACCTGGTGCGTCAAGCATGCGCCGGAGCTGTTCGAACACCCGGTGGCGTATTTCTCCATGGAATTCGGTTTACACGAATGCCTTCCCATCTACTCGGGCGGCCTGGGCGTCCTTGCAGGGGATCACGCCAAGTCGGCCAGCGACCTCGGCGTGCCGCTGTACGGTATCAGCCTGTTTTACCGGTACGGGTATTTCAAGCAATCCATCCAGCCCGACGGATGGCAGCAGGAAAGCTACCCTTCCATCGACCCGGGCGAGATTCCCGTCGAGCTGGTGGTGGACGAAAACGGGGAACCCGTCACGGCGGAAGTGGAAATCGCCCACAGCAAGGTAACGTTCCACGCCTGGCGCATCAACGTGGGCCGCGTGACGATCTACCTGCTCGACACCGACCGTCCGGAAAACGAGCTGCACCACCGCGATATCACGGCACACGTGTACGGCGGCGATTCCACGACCCGCATCATGCAGGAAATCGTTCTCGGCGTCGGGGGCGTGCGCTTTCTCCGGAAGATCGGCGTGGAGCCCGGCGTCTTCCACATGAACGAGGGGCACCCGGCGTTCCTCACCATCGAGCTGCTCCGCGAAAAAATCACCGAGGGGCTGCCGCGCGAGGAGGCGCAGGCATGGGTCAAGGACCGCTGCACGTTCACCACGCACACGCCTGTTCCCGCCGGACACGATCGCTTCTCCCGGGACTTGATGGAATACATCATGGCCGGGTTCCTGAAATCGCTCGACGTGGACCTGCGCGAGCTCATGTCGCTCGGCCGCGTAAACCCGGACGACCCGGAGGAGCCGTTCTGCATGACCGTCCTGGCGCTGAAGCTTTCGCGCTCCGCCAACGCGGTCAGCGAGCTGCACGGGCGGGTGTCGCGCGAGATGTGGAAGGACGTGTTCAAGACCGATAATCCCGACACGGTGCCGATCGGACACGTGACCAACGGCGTGCACAGCCTGGGATGGATGACCAACCGCACCAGGAATTTCTGGCAGCGCCACCTCGGGTCGAAGTGGATTTATTACCTCAAGAATCCCATCATCTGGGAGCAGGTGTCCGACCCGGAGTTGATTTCCGACGAGGAAATATGGGCGTTCCGCTACGCGTTGCGACGGGACCTGATCGAGTTCGTGCGGAGAAAGCTGAAGAGTTATTACCAGAAACAGGGCACGGATTTTCGCCAGGTCGCGGACAAGGTCTTGTCCCCGGACGTCCTGACGATCGGGTTCGCCCGGCGTTTCGCCACGTACAAGCGCGCGCCTCTTTTGTTTCGCTACTTTGAAGAAGTCCTGCCGCTGTTCACCGACGAGAAGCGGCCCATACAAATCATCTTCGCGGGAAAGGCCCATCCGCGCGACGACGCGGGCAAGCGCTACATCCAGGAAATCGTCGGTTATGCGAAGAATCCGCTCCTGTTCGGCAGGGTGGTGTTTCTTGAGAACTATGACATCAATATTGCCCGGCACATGATTTCCGGCGTTGACGTCTGGCTCAACACGCCCCGGCGGCCGCTCGAGGCCAGCGGCACCAGCGGCATGAAGATCGCTGTTCACGGCGGGATCAATTGCTCCATCCTGGACGGGTGGTGGCGGGAAGGCTACAGCGGCGACAACGGTTTCGCCATCGGCGACGATGGGGGAGTAGTGGAACCGGAAAAGCAGGACGAGATCGACGCGGTCAACCTGTTGAAAGTCCTGACGGATCAGGTTATTCCCGAGTTCTACGACAGGGACGAAACCGGCATCCCCCGGAAGTGGATCCAGCGCATGCGGCGCTCGATGACCTCGCTCATTCCCGTGTTCAACACCGACCGGATGGTCGCAGAATACGTGCAGAAGTACTACCTGAAGCGGTAGAAGCGCAGGCCCTCGACCGCGGAACGAATCGCGGTGGAATGCTGTTTTTGCTGTGACGGCTCGTTCTGACCGTGACGTTGATCGAGTTCATGATATTCACACACGCGGAACTCCTCCGCCGTGTATTTTCCATGTCGAATAAATAAGGAAGCTCCAAATGGCGAAATCATACGTGTACCGCGAAGTCGTGGGAATCTCGACAACAAGCATCGAAGACGCAATCAAGAACGCGGTGGCCGCGGCCGGACAGGATTCCGTGAGCTGGTTCGAAGTCCTGGCCACCCGCGGACGTGTTACCCCCGAGGGGGAATACGAGTACCAGGTGACCGTCAAATGCGGTTGTATCAACAAGTAAAAAAGCTCCATCCAAACAACAAGGAGAACAATCTTCATGGTCGATGTCAATAATAAAGCGCCGGACTTCACCCTTCCCGATACGAACCGGGAAATGGTTTCTCTCTCGGGTTTGTCCGGCAAGA
>JALUUP010000265.1 GCA_027021285.1 Bacteroidota bacterium
CCTTCGATATTCGGTGGATCAATATTCCCGGCTCACAGGGCAGTACCACGGATATTCGCGCGGTCAAGCAATCGCATATCTACCAGGGCCGAGTACAAACCGGCAACGGAACCGCTCCGGTCAAGATGAGCTGGAATACGCCGATTTTATCCACGGATTATTCCATAACATTGAAGATCGCGGGCGTTCCCGGTTCAATCGACATGCACTCGGCGTACGATTACACGTTCACGAGCGAAGGGACATATATCTTCACGATCGAAGTGAAAGCCAAGACATGTCCGCCGCCGGCCAACGAACCAGAAGTAGATATCACCACTACGCGGATCGATCCATCGAATTTCCCCTGCATCAGGCTTGAACTTCTCGTAAAGAACCGCGCGACAGGCGAGGTGCTTCCGTACTACAACCCGTACAATATCAAGGTTTACGAGAAGAACAAGAAGGGCGAGAACGTTCCCCCGAGAATCAGGAGCATCGAGCAGAACGGCAGGACGCTGGTGTACCAGTTGTGCAGCAACAGGGAGGATGAAGACCCGGTACGCGAGATCGTCATCGTCAACGACAACGACGACCCGAATACGAAGAAAGACACGACCGAGGTGGAAGTCAAGATCCCGGTTCCCGATGACCAGGGGAAGTTGACGCGGATCATGCGGCAGAATTCGGGGGATTGGGAGATGGTATCGCTTCCGGTAAAAATGGATTCCTCGCTGGTCAGCTCCCTCTACCCGGATCCCACGACCAAACTTTACCGGTTTAACACGACGACGGGTCATTACGAAGCCACGAGCCAAATGCAATTCGGGGACGGGTACTGGCTGAAGACCCCCGATGAATACACGACGTTCTATGGGAATGAAATACTTTCGCACACGTGGACTGGCTTGTCCGGTATCGGCGAACCATATGGATACGGCTGGAACATGATCGGGTCGCTCTCGAAATCCCTGGCGGTTTCCGCGATCCAGGTCACTCCCGCGGGCGCGATGAAATCCATCTTTGGTTGGGACCCGTCGGCGGGTTACGTCGTACCGACCACGATCGATCCCGGCCTGGGGTACTGGGTCCGGTTGGATCCGGGAGCCACGTTGAAGATGCAGACGAGCGGTTTCACGGGTGGAGTGGTTTCAAAGACCGCCTACCAGCGCGTGAGCGAAGAGATCACGCTTGCCGGGTACGTTACCGTTTCGTCGAAGGAAGGTGTGTTGCAGACGTTGTATTTAAGCGCCGAACAATTGGAAGCCACAGAGATAGATGTTTTGCAGTTACCGATTCATCCGCCGCCGGGTCTGCCTGATGTACGGACGGAACGTGGGACGAAATACGCCGTTCCCGGTACGAACGAGATCCTTCTCCAGGGTGATGGGGAAATGACGCTGGTCGTGCATCCGGTGCGCGGTGCAATAACAGGTTTCAAGCTGTTCGATTCCCGGGGAGAACTTTTGTATGAGTACTCCGAAGGAAGTAAACAAGTGCTAACCCTCGACGTTCGCAACGGCGTCCGCCTCCAGTTGGAGTATTCGGCGCGCGTGCCCGAAGCGCTCCATTTCTCTTTGAATCAGAATTTCCCGAATCCTTTCCCCGTGACGGCGGGAACAAATATCCCGTACGAGCTGGAGAACGCTGGATTTACGGAAATCGAGATTTATGACATTCTTGGACGGAAGGTGCGTACCCTGATTTCTTCGAACGTTTCGATCGGCAAGCATGCCGCTTACTGGGATGGCCGCACCGACGGTGGACAAACGGTAACTCCCGGATTGTATGTTGTCCAGCTTACGTCAGGAACGAAATCCCAATCCATGATCCTTTCGGTCGTTAAGTAGGAGGAGGCTACGATGAAAGCACTACAAGTATCTATCGCTATTACATTGATGCTGATCAGCGCGTTTGCGGTCAAAGCGCAGGAACAGCGTGGCGTAAGCGTAGCATTTACGGTTACGAACGGCCAGGGGATGTCGCAGAACCTGAACCTCGGGATCATGGAAGGGGCGACGCGAGGTATGGACCAATCATTTGGAGAATCGGAATTGCCGCCCCTCCCTCCGACCGAAATATTCGATGTCCGCGTGGTCAGTACACCCGGAAAATCCAACCTGGGTCTCGGTTCCCTGTCGGACTTCCGGCCCGTGGCAAGCACATCGGATCCTTTCACGGAAGTCTATACTATCGCGTACCAGGCCGGAGTCGGAGCGTCGTCGGTTGTCATCGGATGGGCGACGCCGCTTTCCTCCCGTGTAACGAAAATGGTGATCGACGGGCAGGATGTGACTTCCATGAAAGAAGTCACGACCTCGTTTGCACAAGGGCAGGCGACAGTCGAGATTACCTATAACTACAGACCGCTGCGTTTTGAGGCGAATCCCGTCGAACTCTTCCTGGACGCC
>JALUUP010000266.1 GCA_027021285.1 Bacteroidota bacterium
CAGTGGTGGAAACGGGGATGGGCGGGAGACTCGATGCCACGAACATTGTCGAGCCGCAACTGGCGGTCATCACCGGTATCGCAACCGATCACACGGAGTACCTGGGCGTTTCCCTACGTGAAATCGCGTTTGAGAAAGCAGGCATCGTAAAAGCCGGAATCCCAGTCGTGCTCGGCCCGTGTCCGGACGAAGGGCGCGGAGTGATCGAACAGGTGGCGCGGGAAAGGCGTGCGCCGTTGATTTCCATCGTGTCAGAAATGGTGCGTGCTATTCGGTTCGATGATTTCGAGGAAATGTTTTTCCGTTACAGGCCGCGATGCTTCGAGAGAGAAAACTGGCGGACAGGTCTGGTTGGCAAGTGCCAGGCATGGAATGCCGCCTTGGCGCTCGAAGCGGCGTGTGTACTGAAAACGACGGGATGGAACGGCATCGATGGAGATGTGGTTCAGGATGGACTCGTTCATGTTCGAAATCAAACCGGCCTTCGGGCCCGCATCGAGCATATTGACAAGGAAAAGGATATTATCCTCGATGTCGCGCACAATCCCGACGGCCTCGCGCATCTCTTCGGGACGTTCGCGTCGGTATTTGATACGCGGCGGACAACCCTCGTTTGCGGTATTCAACGCACAAAGGCCCTGTCTGAAATCGCGGAAGCAATTGTTGCATTTCCGTGGAAACACGTTGTTATCGCCTCCAGCAGCCATCCCGATGCACTGATACCAAAAGTCTTTGCCGGTGTGTTGGAAGAAAAAGGGATTCGCAACGTGACCGTCAAGTCAAAAGCCGAATCCTGGTCACGTTTCATTCCGAAGTTGCAAGGACCGTTATTGGTCTGTGGTTCTCACTTCCTGGTCGGAGACATCCTGAAAGAAAAATTTTTTAGGAGCGGGAGGGAAAGCATTGACAATAACAGTTAAATCATTATATTGCAATTGGGCTCTGACCTCCCGTTAAGTTCTCACAGGACTTTACAATTCTCGAAAATCACCTGATTATCTTCGCCATGTTCACACTGCTTGCGGGTACAGAGTAATACCGGCGGCTTCATGCAGGCAGCGATCATTAGAATGATCGAGCAGGACACTGATTAATTCCAAGAACACGACTCCATGACTGCAATATTCCTGTCATGACCAAAATGGTTGCTCACCATGCGTCAGAATCCATTTGCAATATTCTGTTTTGTGCAATCAATCACTAATTGTTATACATAGTTACAAGGATTAAGACCAATGCCAATGGACATAACTCAACTGAAGTCCAAGCGTATTGCCGAGCTCAGCGCAATTGCCAAGGAAATGGGAATATCCGGCGCGGGCGAGCTTCGTAAGCAGGATCTCATCTTCAAAATCCTGGAAGCCCAGATTCAACAGGACGGGTTCAGCTACAGTACGGGAGTGCTGGAAGTGTTGCCTGATGGTTACGGTTTTCTGCGCTCAGTGGATTACAATTACTTGCCGTCTCCTGACGATATTTACGTTTCCCCCAGCCAGATCAAGAAGTTCGGTCTGCGTACTGGGGACACGGTCAGCGGGCAGGTGCGCCCGCCCAAGGAAGGCGAACGCTTTTTCGCTTTGCTGAAAGTGGAAAGCGTCAATGATGAAACGCCGGAAAAGATACGCGAACGCACGTTGTTCGACAATTTGACACCCCTTTACCCCAACGAGCGACTTCGGCTCGAAGTCTCGGCGGGAGAATTATCGATGCGTATCATGGACCTTCTCGTACCTATCGGAAAGGGACAGCGCGGACTGATCGTTTCTCCACCGAAGAGTGGAAAAACCATTCTTCTGCAAAAGATCGCCAATTCCATCACGCGCAACCATCCGGAAGTCGTTCTTATCGTTCTCCTGATCGATGAGCGTCCGGAGGAAGTAACGGACATGGAGCGGTCGGTGAACGCCGAAGTTGTGAGCTCGACGTTTGACGAACCACCCGAGCGCCACGTCCAGGTGTCGGATATGGTGCTGGAAAAAGCAAAGCGATTGGTGGAGGCAGGAAAAGATGTAGTCATCTTGCTTGACTCGATCACTCGTCTTGCTCGTGCGCACAATACGGTAGTTCCCCACAGTGGAAAGATCCTGTCCGGTGGCGTTGACGCTAACGCTCTCCATCGCCCGAAGCGCTTTTTCGGAGCCGCGCGGAACGTGGAAGAAGGGGGCAGCTTGACGATCCTCGCTACTGCTCTCGTGGAAACGGGAAGCCGGATGGACGAAGTGATCTTCGAAGAGTTCAAGGGAACGGGCAACGCTGAAATCGTTCTCGATCGCAAGCTTTCCGATCGCCGAATCTTTCCCGCCATGGATATCAACCGGTCGGGCACGCGGAAGGAAGACCTCCTTCTGACGCCGGACGAGTTGAACCGCGTATGGATCCTCCGGA
>JALUUP010000267.1 GCA_027021285.1 Bacteroidota bacterium
ATCCAGGATTTTTTCCTCGATCCCGCACCCGGTATCCGTGCACTCCAGTGCGACATACGTTCTGCCTCCACCCGCATCGACCTGCCGTGTGCGCAAGCGGATGATCCGCTCGTTCTGACCAATGCCGTCCTTTACGGCATCGCACGCGTTGACGAGAAGATTCAGAATCACTTGTTCCAACTGTACGATGTCGCCCGTGATTTCCGGCAGAGCCGACGAAAGGTCCATTTCGACGTGTACCTGCCCGGACTCGAACGTCTTTTTCAAGAGCTTCACGGATTCGGTTACAACATAATTGACATCGATCGGCTCCCGCTCCGAGAGTCCGGGGCGAGCAAAGGTGAGCAACTTCTGGACCAGGCTCGTGATCCGGTTCGCTTGCTCCTTGATCATCTCGAGTTCTTCGTATCCGTCGGCGCCAGCCGTTTTGTCCATGAGGAGAAAATCGGCATTGCCCATGATGATGCTCAACGGTGTTCCCATTTCGTGGGCCATTCCGGCCGCCAGTTGGCCTGCCAGCGCGAGCTTTTCGCTATGTCGTACTTCTTTTTCCAACGACCGGATGGATGTCAGATCGCGGGCCATGATCACAAAACCCAGGGGCGTGTCGTTTGTATCCACAATCCTGATACCGGAAAACAATACAACGATCTTCCTCCCACCTTTCTGTACCAGTTCGCGTTCGACTCCCTGGAAGTATCCCTGTTTTCCCAGAAAATCCTTGAACGATTCCGTGCTCCCCGCTGGCCAGAGCAGGGCCGCGTTTCTGCCGACGACTTCATCAGCGGACCAGCCAAAGGTCATTTCGGCGCCACGATTCCAAAAGAACACGTTTTCATCAGGATCAAAGGAAATGATTGCTTCAACGGAATCCCGAACGATTTGCTGAATGAGATACGTATGCGCGTCCTTCCCCTGGCGAAACAGATCGACAAGCGTATCGACAAATCCGCCGAAAAGCAGGTGCAGGCTTTGCTTCTGCGCGGGCGTCAACGTCAGAGCGCCCTCACCCAGGATGGCGCCCACGCGTTCATCCAATTCCGACAGGAACCTGTCTATTTCACGTTGTACCCGATTTTTCACGTGAGAACGCCTTCTGCTGATCCGTGAAATCGATGTCGGGAATGCGCGTACGAAGCGCGTGCTCCACGAAGCCGGAAGCGAAAATCAGACGTCGAGGTTGCGGACGTACTTCGCGTGTTTCTCGATGAAATTACGTCGGGGCTCCACCGAATCTCCCATCAGGATGGAAAACAACCTGTCAGCCTCGGCAGCATTCTCCAGGGTAACCTGGAGTAACGTCCGGGTTTCCGGATTCATCGTCGTGTTCCACAACTGGTCAGGATTCATTTCGCCGAGACCTTTGAAGCGGGAGACGATTATTCCATCGCGCCTCTTCCCTCCAGCCTCCGCCCCGATTTCCTCGGGCTCCTCTTCTGCCTCTTTGCCGTTACCGCGCGCTTGCAATTCCTTGATAATCGCATCCCGCTCTTTTTCATCATAAGCGTACCGCTCCTGTTTTCCTTTTTTGATCTTATACAGCGGCGGCTGGGCGATGTACACGTGACCGGTCTCGATGATATGTCGCAGGTACCGGAACAGAAACGTGAGAAGGAGCGTCCGGATATGAGACCCATCGACATCGGCGTCGGTCATAAGGATGATTTTGCCGTAGCGCAACCCGCTCATATCGGCGTTTTCATCCTCGTCGATCCCCGCCCCGATGGCGGAAATGATCGCCCGGATCTCGTTGTTCTCGAATATCTTGTTTTTCTTGGCTTTTTCAACGTTCAGGATCTTGCCGCGAATGGGAAGGATGGCCTGAAAACTCCTGTCCCTTCCCTGCTTCGCTGATCCGCCAGCGGAATCCCCCTCGACGATGTACAGCTCGCAGTGCTCCGGATCGGTGATGGAGCAATCCGCAAGCTTGCCGGGAAGACTGAGATTGTCCAAGGCGTTCTTGCGGCGGATGAGGTCGCGCGCTTTTCGCGCTGCTTCCCGTGCTTCCGCCGCACGCACCGCTTTTTCGATAATGCGTTTCGCGATGGACGGATTTTTTTCCAGGTACAGGGAAAGCTGCTCGCCGACGATGGTCTCGACGATGCTTTTCGTCTCGCTGTTTCCCAGCTTGGTCTTGGTTTGTCCTTCGAACTGCGGTTCCGCGACTTTGACGCTCAGCACCGCTGTCAGTCCCTCGCGGAAATCGTCCCCCTGGATGCTGATCTTCCCTTCCTTGATGAGCTTGTTCCGGATCGCGTAACTGTTCAGGCTTCGTGTCAGGGCGGTTTTGAAACCGACAAGATGGGTTCCCCCTTCATGCGTGTTGATGTTGTTCACGTACGAAAAGATGTTCTCCATAAAGGAGGTATTATACGTCAGCGCCAGTTCCACGGGGGTTCCGTCGCGTTCCCCTTCGATGTAAATGGCATCCTTGATGATCGGCGTCCGGTTCCCGTCGATATATTTCACAAAATCCTTGAGTCCGCCCCGGAAGTGAAAGACTTCCTTTTCGTTCTCGATCTCGTCTTCGAGCGTAATCTTGATGCTACGATTCAGGTACGCTAATTCACGAAGTCGGTCGGCAAGGATGTCGAACCGGAACTCGGTTGTTTTGAAAATGGATTTATCCGGCATGAACGTGATAAACGTGCCCGACTTGCGGGCCTTGCCGATTTCCTCGACCGGCGTAACCGGCTTCCCGGCTGCGTATTTCTGCCGGTATTTCTTTCCCTCTCGATGCACTTCCGCGACCAGCCACTCCGAGAGAGCGTTGACCACGGATACACCGACACCGTGGAGCCCGCCGGAAACCTTGTAGCTCCGCTTGTCGAATTTTCCGCCCGCGTGCAAGCGGCACATTACCACCTCGAGAGTGCTGATTTTTTCCGTGGGATGCTTCCCCACAGGGATACCGCGTCCATTGTCGGCGACGGTAACCGATCCATCTTTGTTGATGGTCACGCTGATCTCCGTGCAATACCCGGCCAGAGCTTCGTCGATCGAGTTGTCCACGACCTCGTTGACCAGGTGGTGCAGCCCGCGAGAGCTGACATCTCCAATGTACATGGCAGGGCGTTTCCGTACCGCTTCAAGCCCTTCCAGTACCTTTATACTGTTTTCATCATATGAAATTGGTGTCATAATACTCGTAGAGAGTTAATATTTCAGGTGTTTATGATTCATTACTTTCCTATGCAGAACCGGGAAAAAACAGACTGTAACACATCCTCGGTCGTTACTTCTCCAATAATTTCTCCAAGCGCGTCCGAAGCGTTCCGCACGCTTACGGCCACGAATTCCTCGGTTAATCCACGGTCCAGTGTTTCCAGTGCATTCCCGAGATACTCCTTTGCCCGGACAAGGCAGTCGCGATGCCGGGTGTTTGTGATCATCAAGGATCCGTCTTCCAGCTCGGGTTGAAGATCACGCGCCCTGGATTGTAACCACGCCATGAGCTTCTCAAGTCCCAAAGAATGGGCCGCCGAAATCGCAAACGTATCTTCGCTGACGGAAAGCTCTCCGGCCAATTCCGGAACGAGGTCAATTTTATTCAACGCGATGCACGCAACCGCGTCGGGAGAAACGACGCCTGAAAGCCATTGCCGTTCCTCGCGAAGAAGGATTTCCGTGTTGGTCCCGGAAGTCCCATCGACGACATCGATTATGATATCCGCTTCCCGCACCTGAGCCATCGTACGGGCGATCCCTTCCCGCTCCACCCGGTCGTGCGTCTCGCGCAAACCGGCGGTATCCACGAACCGAAACAGCGTTCCATCCACGATCGCCGCTTCCTCCAGATAGTCCCGCGTTGTCCCCGCCACCTCCGTCACTATTGCCCGCGGCATCCCGAGAAGCGCGTTGAGAAGGCTGGACTTTCCGGCGTTTGGACGCCCGATGATGACAACCCTGATCCCTTCGCGTACAGTCCTGCCAACGTCGTAGGTTTTCACGAGCGCGTCTATCGCTTGCATCGACTTCTCAATATTCATGCGATGTTCGGCCGGTTCGGCCAGGGGGACATCGTCTTCCGCAAAGTCAAGACTCAGCTCGAGAATGGACGCGGTTTGCAAGAGCCTTTCCCGAACCTCGCGCACGTAGCCAGATAAACGTCCTTCCAGTTGATTGATGGACGCTTTCTGTGCACGACGGGTTTCCGCCTGAATGAGATCCGCCACCGCCTCCGCCTGTACCAGATCGATGCGACCGTTCAGGAACGAGCGTTTCGTAAACTCGCCCGGCAATGCATGACGTCCTCCTCCACGCAACAGCGCTTCCAGTACCGCTGCGGCAACCGCCCGTCCGCCATGACAGCTCAGTTCCACCGTATCCTCGCCGGTGTACGAGGACGGACGGTGAAACACAGTCGCAACGACTTCGTCAACCACACTTCCCTCTTCGTCAACCACCTTCCCGAAGTGTGCGGTGCGGGGCTGGACGGTACGCAGATTGCTTCCACGAAACACACGAGCCGCCAGCTCGAGCGCTGCCGGTCCAGACACGCGAATCACGGCAATACCACCCGTTCCCGGCGGAGTCGCCAGGGCGGCTATTGTATCGACATCGCCGGGAGAGTTCACGACGGCAGTACGAGCGGCGTGCTGTTGCGACGCGGCAATGACCGTTTTGCCTGATTTTTCCTGTGCCGATCCAACGTGTGTCATGTATCTTGTTTTTCCGGTAATATCAGTTTCATCCCTTGCCCAAACAGCGTCCCGTTGCTGGAACGCATTCCTTCCGCTCACCACGGTTCCTATTTTCATCCGCATTTTTCATGGATATCTCAGCGAACGATGATCTCCTTGATAATCTCCCCTCCCAGCTTGTTGTTGATTGTCCGCCGCAGGGCCTCCCGGTTGAAATGGATCTCGTACCTCCACGACGACTCTTCCACGGTAAGAAACATGGTCCCATCTTTGATGGATTTTACCCGTGCATGATTCGCCACGGCCTCGCCCACCAGTTCCTGCCATTGCTGGATAACCGTTTGTTCTCCGATTTTCCCCCGGAGCCCCAGCTGCTGGGCCATGTCGTCAAGCGCTTCGGCCAATGTCCACGTCCGCGAAAGGTTTTTCAAACAGCCACCTCCACGGGTACTTCGACCCGCCCTTCCACAACCTCGAATACATCGAACCGCGACCCGATCGCGGGCAGCAGCTCCCGCGTGGACTTGTTAACGGAGGTTATCAGCGTTTGCCCGATACGTCCGATCAAGTGCAATACCCGCTCCAAGCGCTTATCGTCCAGTTCGCTGAAAATATCATCAAGAAGAAGTACGGGTATTTCCTCGGTTTGTGCCTGAAGATAGCGAAACTCCGCTACCTTCAACGCAATCAGGAGACTCTTTACCTGACCTTGCGACGCCTGGTGTCGCACATCCAGGCCGTTCAGCAACAAGGCCAGGTCGTCGCGATGGGGACCGACCGAAGTCGTGCCGCGGCGGACGTCGTGAACGAGATGCTCCCTGAGCTGTGATCTCATTTCATCCGGTGATACATGCCGACCCTCCGGATGATCGAACGTCGGCTGGTACAGAAGACCGGGCTCCTCCCGGGAATCCGCTATTTCCTCGTAAGCCGCGACGACATAGGGAGAAAACTGATCGAGAAAGGTCCGTCGGCGTTCAAGGATGCGCGCGCATATCCGGACGTAGGTATCGTCCCAGGAATCCAAAGCTCCGTCCAATCGCGAGACCTGCCCTTCCGCACCGCCCAGGAGCGCGTTCCGATGCCTGAGAATGCGCCTGAACTCGAACAGCTCTTTCACGTACACCGGATGTGCCTGCGATACGACCATGTCCATGAACGATCTGCGTTCCGACGGCGGTCCGCTGGTGATACCGCGGTATTGTGGAGACAGCGTCACGAGGGGAAACAAACCGATGAGCTCGGCCGCCGATGCCAGGGTATTGTTGTTCAGTCGAATCTTTTTCCGCCCGCCTGCCAGGGTGAAATCGACTTCCACCCGGCTCCGGTTCCCGTTGACGCTGACCACGGAGGCCTGGATCGCGTACCCGTCGTCACCGCGTCGGATCAGGTTTCGATCAGGACCGTGAATAAAGGAACGACTCAGGCACGCGATGGAAATCGCTTCAAGGATGGTGGTCTTGCCGGCACCGTTTTCGCCCCACAACAGCGTGATGCCGTTCGACAAGCTGAGGCTGGTATCGACATGGTTGCGAAGTGAGTTAAAATGGACACGCTCAATAAACATACTCAGGCATTCAACCGCACAGGCATCACCAGCATCAGCATATCCTGATCCGGCAGGGGCTGGGATGGACGCATGACGCCGGCCCGCGTGGAACTGCTAAATTCAAATGTCACTTCTTCACCTTCCAGGTGCACAAGCGCATCTTCAATGTACTTGGCGTTAAATCCTATCTCGATCGATTCACCTGTATAAGCACAAGGCAAAGATTCTTTCGCTTCACCACCGAAATCAATATCCTCAGCCGATACGCGCAGTTCTCCATCCGCAGCAAAGAATCGTATCTGGTTCGTGATGGTATTGGAAAAAATTGATACTCTCCTCACGGCGGCCAACAGGGCGGAGCGATTGACCGAGAGCACCTTGTCATTTTCCACAGGGATCACGCTCTCATATTTCGGGTATTTTTCATCAATGATACGAGAAAGCAACTCCAGTTCATCCATGGAAAAGCCGATGGAGGAGCTACCGATTCGGACAGTCACTTGCTCACTAGCCATGGCTTTCAAAATCAGGTTCAGCGCCCGGGCCGGAATGACGACCTCGTGCACCTCGCCCGGCGACAGCGGTAATTCCTCCATGTTGGATTGGATCACCCGGACAAGCCTGTGCCCATCCGTCGCAACCGCCCGCAATTCGGAGGGTTTCATCTCGAAAAGAACCCCCATCATGGCCGGGCGCAGTTCATCGGTACTGACCGCAAACGCTGTCGTGGCGATAATTTGTGCAAAACGCTCCGACGGCAGGGAGAACGACACGATCTCGTCAACATCTTCCTTTACCGGGAAATTGTCAGCGGTCTCGCCGCTCATACGATACTCGCCCTGCTGGGTTTTCATCACCACTTTCCCCGCGACATGATCCGCGTTTACGTCGAGTTCCGTGCTCGACAACGAGCGAACGATCTCGTGTAAACGCCGTGCGGGAACGGCTATCCTTCCGTCCTCTTCGCCCGAGACGGGAACTTCAATCGTCATAAAAATATCCAGATCGGTTGCAGTCATGCGAAGAGCGTTGCCCTGCAAATCCATCAGGATATTTTCCACGATAGGCATCGTGGACTTCGTCGGAACGACGTGGATAATCTTCGCCAGGGCTTTTTGCAAGTCCGTACTCACGACGGAAAATTTCATGGAACCTCCTGATACAAAATCAGCGAAAGGATGACGGGGTATGAAAGAACTCGCTTGTGATCCCGCGCAATGTTTACGTATTCATTTCTTGCCGTGCGATCATGTTCAGACACTGCACAAGGGACTCGGTACACAGGGCATCACGTCATTAAAATATAGAAAAAACCGCGCGGACATTCAAAGCAAAACGACGGTTCTGCGCGGCATTTCAAGGATATTTCAAAAGCGCCGAAAAGGCGGTCAGAGAAGATACTTCGACGTCAAATCTTTCCCTGTTCGACCGGAGAGGAAACGAAAATTCCCGACCTGAATGGAAGGATCGCTCTGCAATTTGATGCGCACGAAGTGTTTCAACATCAGTTTCATGAGGCGATTGAACTTGCCTTCCTGCAAATACTCAGCGGCGGTTGGATGTACCTGAAGAATCAGCCGAAGCTCCGATGTTTCCGTTCGGAAACGTTTGAGCCAGCGTTCGATTTGCATGACCATCGAGGCCTTGCTTTGGACAAGGCCGGTGCCGTCACACGTCGGGCACGCTTCCAGCACGGAAAACTGAACACTGTCCCGGATCCGTTGCCGCGTGATTTGCATAAGACAGAATTCCGTGAGGGGCAGAATCGTGGACTTGGCACGGTCGATCCGCATTTCCTTCCGCATCTCCTCGTACACCTTTCTTCTGCTGGCCTCCTGCTCCATGTCGATAAAATCGATAATGATGATACCTCCAAGATCCCGGAGACGGATCTGTCTGGCGATCTCACTCACGGCTTCGAGATTTGTCCGCAGCGAATTGTCCTCCTGGTGCCGTTTTGCAGCAAAGCGACCGCTATTGACATCGATAACTTTCATCGCTTCCGTGTGCTCGATGATGATGTACCCCCCGCTCTTCAACCAGACTTTACGACTCAGCGAGGTCCGTATTTCCTTTTCTACACCGAAGGCATCAAAGATCGGCACCTTGTCTTTATACATTTCGACCGCATTGACCATCGACGGAGCCACGGAATTGACGTAACTGCGAATTTCCCGGTACATCCGTTTTGAATCGGTGACCACCCGGGTGACGTCCGGCTTGAACAAATCGCGCATAACACTCGCGGTGGTATTCATGTCCTTGTACATCAAAGTTGGAGCCTGAGCTTTCTTGAGCTTCCTCTCGATGTCTTTCCAGGTATCGAGCAACTCCAGGAGGTCATTGCGCAGCGTTTCTTCCTCCTTTCCCTCCGCGACGGTCCGGATGATCAAACCGACGTTGGATGGAATTATGGAGCGCGCTATTCTCCGCAAGCGACGTTTTTCCTTGAAGCTGGAAATCTTGCGTGAGACGCCGATCGTCGTTTCGAACGGAAGCAAGACAAGAAATCGCCCGGGAAGGGCCACCTGGTTCGTCACCCGCACACCCTTGTTCGCATACGCTTCTTTCACGACCTGGACCAGCAACTCCTGTCCCTTTTGCAGATTGACCTGCGCGTAGCTGTGTCGGGTTTTTCTCGATTTGCGCCGACGCGGAGTTCCACCACTACCTTCTTCCTCTTCGACCTCGTCCACGCCCGAGTCTGAATCATCTCCGGTTACAGCCGCAAATTGTTTAAACGCATCATCGAGGTCCGAAAAATGGAGAAACGCGTCCTGCTCCAACCCGATATCGATAAAGGCGGCGCGAATTCCGTGCAAAACCTTTGCAACGCGACCGAGATAGATATCACCGACCATGCGCTCCTTGCCAACACTCTCCAGAAAGAGCTCGCTCAACTTCCCGTCTTCCATGATGGCAATACGGCTTTGCGTCTCCGCCTGATTGATGATGATTTCCCTTTTCATCTGCGTGTTAACTCCGTTCTCGGATTTCTTCTTGACAAATATGTATCCTTTACTTTATCACAGGTTCCTTTCCTCTCCCGGCGCGCACCGGGACATCACCATTGGGTAAGTACCGAAAAACGCACACCATCAAAAGGATCCAATTGACGGCAAATTCCGCTGGAACAAACAACCCCGCCTCGCTCTGTTCCACAACCGATGCTGATGGTGTGTGTTGACGTCAACCGATACGTCACTTCACCAAATATCCAGGACGATTTCCCCGATGGTTCGTCGCGTTTATCGATGGAAGAGAATTCCGTGCGTAATGAGACCGACCAGTCCGGCGAATGCGAGAAAACCGCCAAGAGGAAAAGGTTCGTATAATCCGGCGTGTGCACCAGAAACGAGTCGTGAAAAAATTGCGGTTCAATTTCTCCCTCCACGAAATATCCGTCACCCAGTTCATATTCAATTTTCACGGGAATCGTCGTGCTTGATTTCTCGTGTGTCATACCGCCGAGTTCCTCGTACGGCGCGTCGAATCGGCGGTTGATTGCCGCTCGCAAAAATGACACATCCGTGAAATACCATTCAAGCTCGCCATAGACCTCGTAGAACGGAGAGAACTCTTTCGATAACGATGGAAGAAGCTTGTTTCCCCGTTCTATGGTTTTCAAATTCCCGTTGACCATCGTATAGCTCTTGTGGCGACTCGCGGCTGATGCGTTGAAATTCAAAACAATTTGCGAGGACAGCGCGTAGAACATATCTACTTGCATCCCGATCTCATCGCTGAAATCAATCTGGTGCGGGTCCCGGCTGAGCAAGGTAAAGGCATGCTCCTTGAACACGATAGGCGGGTTCTGAAACGGCAACGCCCGCGTAGGCCTGTTCATGTTGACCCGTGTAAGTGGATCCACGACATCGAATCGATAATCCTTGTATTCCAGCGTAAAACCCCAACCATCTTCGTCTGTATAAGCCAGGCTCCCGTATATTCCCTCACCGTAACTCGTACGCGTAATGAAATCGAAAGGCGGAGCATTTGCTGCTGTTTTTGTCGTTGCTTTCTTTCTTGCGTAGGACGCAAAGATATCAAAGCCGAGCATGTGTACCGCGAGATTAATTTCAGGGATTTCCGCTTTAACCCTCGCCCCGACAGTGTTACCGGAAATCGTAGATGGGAATATCCCGTCCGCATCAACAAAGCTTCCACCAATTTCAATCTCATCGACCGGCCGCAGGGCGAATGTCCCCCCCCGGATATCGTAGTTCTCTATTCGCGAGGTATCAATCATGTCCCGGAAATTGAGTTTACCGGCCGCAAGGATGACATCCAGAACGTCGCTACGATACGTAGCCCGCAAACCATCCAAACCGGTATCAAAGTAAATGCCCCGGTCCTCGAACAGGTTCAACGCCAAACCCTTTCCGAACAATGTCCAGAACGTTCCCGCCCGGAGTTGCAAGCCGGCATCTTCGAACTCGATGTATCTCTTTTGGATGCCCAGGAAATGTGGTCCATACTCGTGTGGGTCATCATACAAAAAGCGGACGCCCAGCGTAAACTTGTCCATGAAAAGTCGCGCGTTCGCCATATTCT
>JALUUP010000268.1 GCA_027021285.1 Bacteroidota bacterium
CCTCCTCGTCGAGGGAAGCCCGCAGTGACGTGGGCGCACCCTGGACCACCGCACCCGGCACCCCGCGACGGCGTTGCATGCCACGAAGCCGCAAACGCACGCGCGCCGGGTCATCGAGGTAGAGACCGGCGTAAAGCGTTGTCCGGTCGTAATCATTGTTTTCGCGGGTCGCGGTGGTGATCCGCCCGAAGGCGTCGTATGGATAGGGAAAATCGCCTCGCGTGTATTCACGGCTGATCCCGCCGTGTACCAGCATCGACGCCAGCGTAAAGGCGCCCGATGCGTCCGCGTGCCAGCTTCCGAACGAGCCTCCCCCGATCCGCCCCTGGTACGAGCCCGGCCGGGGCCGGCGTGTGACGATATTGACGGCTCCCCCGATGGCGCCGGAGCCGAGAGTGGCCGTGTTTCCGCCCCGAAGCACTTCCAGCCGCTCGATCTCGTCGCCTGTGAAGGCGCTGAGATCGACCGTGCCGTTTTGCGTCGATTGGTAGGGCATTCCGTCCACCAATACGACCGCCTGGCTCGACGACGTGCCCCGCAACTGGAGCAGCTTCAGGCCGGCGCTGCTCCCGTAGTCCTTCACGAACAGGCCCGGGACGAATTTCAGCATTCCCGCGACGGATTCGTTTCCCGCGAAGGCGTAGTTCCGCGGATCGATCACTGTCAGGGGCTGGTAGATCGAGTTGACGGGAGAAACCAGGCGCGACGCCTGTACCAGCACTTCGCCCATCTCGTACACCTTGCTCGTTGTATCCGGCTCTTCCTGGGACCACGATGGCGACGTCCACAGGAATGCCAGCAAACAGGCCGCCCCCAACGCGGACCGCCCGATTGCGGATCGACATCGGTTGGCGGCGCCCGGACGCGGCGCAGAAACGCACGTGCTATACCGGCAAGAAAGAATGCTCACGTAAACGGAACATCTTCGCCTGCTGCCAACACAGGCATGGGTTTTTGTATGATGGGGAAATGAACCGGAATGTCGGAGGGCATTTCCTCATCCTCCCTTTAGGCGAGGGAGTTGTCCAAGATGAACGTGACGAGTCTATACAGGCAGGTTTTCTGGCTTCGGGGTCACTCTTGATTTCCGCCTTCCCCTCCGGGGGGAGAGTGGCATCGTGGAAATCTCGTCACCCGTTACAGCGGCGCTACCGCTGCCGATTTTCACGGCATTCCCTTTTTCACATTATCCTCGGCACACGTCGAGCACCTGTATAGGCCGATACAATGTACGATCAAAGAGAGCATCCATGCAAATCGAGAGAAGATGCGGTTTTTGATTATTGCGTACGAACGTAGGAGCGGATAGGGTGAGAATGTTTGAACGTTAAAACGTTAGAACGTTTGAACGTTTCCCTTGGCCTGGCCTGATTCTAATCACAAGTCCCGGTTCTTCTCATGCGCGGTCTGTGGTCTGTGGTCCGTCGTCTGTGGGGTAGTCGGCGTCATTCCCGCGAAAGCGGGAATCCAGGAATCTGCAACTTCCCTTAGCATTCAGCATCGCTCTTCCGTGATCTCTTCGGGGTCAGGAGACCCCTCCTACAATTTCTGATAAACCGTAAATAATTCGCCAGCTCTTAAAAATCTCAATTTTCAAATTTCAAATTTCAAATCCTTCCCGTCGTCCGCAGTCTGTCGTCCGTGGTCCGTGGTCTGTGGTCTGTCGTCCGTCGTCTGTCGTCCGTCGTCTGTCGTCCGTCGTCTGTGGACTAGTCGGCGTCATTCCCGCGAAAGCGGGAATCCAGTAATTCGCTAATTCCTTCTACCTCATCAAAATCATTTTCCTCGTAATCGCCCCTCCTTCCGCTTCCAGGCGATAGTAATACACGCCTCCCGGCAGGTTCCCCGCCTTGAATAACCGGTAATGCGTTCCGGCTTCCAGGCGCCCTTCCTCGATCTTCGCCACTTCCTTCCCCAGTACGTTGAATATTTTCAGCGTGACTTCGGCATTGTCGGAAAGAGTGAACGTGATGTTTGTCGCGTCCGTCCCCGACGCGGATAGCTCGCCGAACGGGTTCGGATAGTTCTGCCCCAGCCATATCTTTTCCGGTTTTGCGTGTGGTTCGATGCCTGTTGTGCGGTAGATTCGGTACCAGACGCGCACGTCCACCGGTGAGAAGAACGCAAGCGCCGTGAAGCGAAGCGTGTCTTCGTACATGCCCAAGGGCAGTGCCGTCGTCGTGGGCCGTACCGTGACGAGAGAAAGCGTATCCCCGCTTGCCGGTTGGTAACCGAGCCACGTCGTTCCGTTTTCGATTTGCCACGAGAGCGTGTCCACCGTCGGCGGGAGCGCCATGACGGTCTTTGCGCCGGGCAAAGGGCCGTCTTTCTCCGCCTCGAACAACAGGAACCGCGGTGTGACGACAAGCCGCGCCTGGTC
>JALUUP010000269.1 GCA_027021285.1 Bacteroidota bacterium
CCGCAGGCTCTCGTAGTTCATTTTGAAAAGGAAACCGGCCAGGGCGCCGGTTTTGAATGTGAAATCCCAACCGGGTCCGAAGTCCGCTGATTCCGTGGTTCCGTCGCTGTTGCGGAGGTAAATAGAACCGTCCAGGTACCCCTGGTGACGGAGAAGGAGAGAAGAATCGGTCGGCAGCCAGCCATAGAGAACGCGGTCGCCAAACCGGGTGTAATTGTACCGCCGTTCGAATCCCATGCCGGGGTTGTAGTTGTTTCCTGAACGAGCGAAGCTGACATCGTAGTTGAACCCTTCCAGCGAGCGGCGCTCCCAGTTGAGTCGCATGAATGTCGGGTCGAGAGAGAGCGGGTCGTTGGGAGTATCGTTTTCGAATGTCTGCACCCAGTTCAATGTCAGGTAGTCATCGCCGAACACGCGGATGATGGCGTCGAGGCCGTAGTTGACGTTGTAGGAACCATCCACTCCCACCCGGCTGGTGATCATTCCCCCCACGTGCGAGTAAGGGTTGAAGAGCTGACGGCGGAGGCGAAAAACGCCAAAATTCTCGGACGGAATCGTGTCGATTGCTTGCGTTTGCATATCCAGGAAGCCGACATCCCAGTCGTCCACCCGCCCGATCATGCGCGCGCCACCGAAGATGCGTACCGGCTTTCCCTTGATGAGGCCGATGCGGCGGCTGTAGAACAAGCGGTTCACGCCGCCAGTGTTGAAATCGAAGATGCTGGACCGTTCCTGGAAGAACATCCTCTTTTCCGGGTAGAACAGCGAGAAACGTGTCAGGTTGATCAGCTCGTCGTCCGCTTCGACCTGCGCGAAGTCGGTGTTGAGGGACAAGTCGAGGGTCAGGTTGCTTGTCAGGCTGTACTTTACGTCGAGCCCCGCCTCCCGCGTAAATTCATCGAACGGCGCATAGGTGTTTTCATTCGGATCGAAGTTCTGGGTCTGGTTCAATCCGCCAAGAACGTACGGCGTGACGTACAAAGGCTTCGTGTCGTGGATTCCTTTAAAGACGATGGTTCCGGCCATGGAAGGCTTGAACTGGCTCCACCACCCCCACGTATGTGGGATGGCCGGAAAGATGGCGGACTCGCTTTTTCGGGCGATCCATCGAAGCGCTATCAACCCCATCGACACCTCCCCGTTTTTCTCCTGGAAACGCAGGCTTGAAAACGGGATACGGAACTCGGCGAACCAGCCTTCGTCGGTGACTTTGGTAACCACGTCCCAGAAGGTGTTCCAGCTCAAATTGATAGGATACCGTGACTGGGCATCGTTGAACACCGTGAAGTCCGTGCGAAGTCCCGAGGGCTGGGTAAAAAAACTGAGCGCGTTTTCCCTGTCGTGGTATGAATCGATGATTACACCGAACATGTCACTGCTGTTGTTGAAATCGTCACGCTTCATCGAGGAGGCGTGGATTTGTCCGGGATCGGAATCGTATAGCTTTGCGGCGATGTACAGGTACTTTTCGTCATACAGCAAGAGTACTTCCGTTTTTTCCGTCGGCTGGCTGCCGTAGTTCGGAATGTGCATCACCATGGGCAGGCGCGTGGCGGTCTTCCACGCAGTCTCGTTGCTCAATCCATCGAGTTCGATCTCGCCGTTGAGTTTGGCAATGGTAATCCGCTCTTTCGTCTGGGCGAAGAGAAAGGGCGTATGAAGCAGGAAAAAGTAAAGTAACAGGCGGAACAAGAAACGGAGACGAGATTCGTGAAGCACTTCCTGGATAAGAAACTTGGTTAAGTTACGCAATGTTGGGAATTCAAAACAACCTCTTCCGCATATTCCTTGCCTGTTGAACACGTAAAATCACTCAAATATGTATGCATGAGGAAAACGTGTGATTCGTATGTCCGGACAGGCCGCGGAGCGATCAATCGTGGACAGGCGCGCAATGTTCTTCGTATCTTCAGTAAGGAAATAATACTATCGTGAACATCCATTCCGGAGCCGCCATTATGGAAACCGCAGCAATATTGGAAGAATCGCACGTTGAGACACAAAACCGGGAGGGCCGTTTTCGAATCCTCGTCACGAAGAATTTACCGGGAAAGCGTTGGGTGGAAATCTTTGCCGCCAATGATTGCCGGGTAGAAATCCGGAACTCGCGGGAAACGATTCGCGCCGGCGAGTTGAAGGCGTGGATTGGAGATTCCTGCCACGGGGTCGTCGGGCAGTTGACAGAGGACTGGAATGAAGAATTGCTGGAAACCTTGAAGACCGCCGGTGGTCGCGTGTACAGTTCGTACGCGGTGGGGTACAACAACGTGGATATCGACGCGGCATCCCGGCTTGGCATCCCGGTGGGCAACACGCCGGGAATCCTGACAGATGCCACGGCGGAACTCGCGACGGCGCTGACAATGGCGGCGGCGAGGCG
>JALUUP010000270.1 GCA_027021285.1 Bacteroidota bacterium
TCTGGGGGGAGCGGTCATATTGCTGGTGTTGTTCGATCTGATCTGGAACAAGCGTTTCCGCGGCGTGAGAAAAGCGATGATTGAAAAGACGTACCAGGAATTCAACGCGTGAAGGTCCTGCGTTTGACGTTTGCCGTTCCTTTGTTTATCCGACTAACAATACAAGACGAGATATTTGTTGCTAACATCTAAGGAATCACAATGAGTACCAAATCCTGGATCAGGGACGATATTGTCCCCAATCAGCGCACGTGGGAAGAGTTCTACCGGAATCGCTGGCAATACGACAAGATTGTGCGCAGCACCCACGGCGTCAATTGCACCGGTAGCTGTACCTGGAACATCCACGTAAAAGACGGTATCGTGACCTGGGAAATGCAGGGTTTGGATTATCCTTCCCTGGAGCACGGGCTGCCTCCGTATGAACCCCGCGGCTGCCAGCGCGGCATTTCGTATTCATGGTACCTGTACAGTCCCCTGCGCGTCAAGTACCCATACATCCGGGGCGCCCTCCTGGACCTGTGGAAGAAAGCCCGTTCCGAGTATGACGATCCGGTGGAGGCCTGGCAGTCGCTGGTCGGAAATCCGAAGACCCGCGAACGCTGGCAGAAGGCGCGCGGCAAGGGCGGGTTCCGCCGCATCGACTGGGATACGGTGCTGGAAATCATGGCCGCGGCGAACATCCACACGATTAAAACCCACGGGCCGGACCGCATCGCCGGTTTCTCTCCCATCCCCGCCATGTCGATGATCAGTTACGCATCCGGCGCGCGCATGCTCCAGTTGATGGGCGGGATCTCGCTTTCCTTCTATGACTGGTACTGCGACCTGCCCAGCGCATCTCCCGAAGCCTGGGGCGAGCAGACCGACGTGCAGGAATCCGCCGATTGGTACAACGCCAAGATGCTCGCGGTCATGGGGTCGAACCTGAACATGACGCGTACACCGGACTGCCATTTCGCCGCCGAGTCGCGGCACAACGGGACGAAGATGTACGTTTTCTCACCGGACTTCAACCAGGTAGCCAAGTACGCCGACGAGTGGATGTCCATCAACGCCGGACAGGACGGCGCCTGGTGGATGGCGGTCAATCACGTGCTGTTGAAGGAGTTTCATCACGAGAGGCAGGTCCCGTATTTCATCGATTACGCAAAGAAATACACCGATGGACCGTTGCTGGTGGAACTGACAGAGGATGGCGAAACGTACGAAGCCGGGCAGCTCTTGCGGGCCAATCGCCTCCGGAAGTACGCCGGGGAAGAAAACGGCGACTGGAAATTCCTCATGTGGGACGAGAAAGACTCGGTTGCCAAGATGCCCATGGGGAGCTCCGGATTCCGGTGGGGCAAGGAAAAGGGCAAGTGGAACCTGCTGCTGAAAGACGGAAAGGACGGCAGCGACATCTCCCCGCAACTGACCTTTCTGGAAGGTGACGACGGAGAAGTATCCGTGCGTTTCGATGATTTCGGAGAGGGGAAGAGCATCGTTCGCGGCGTTCCGGTGAAGAGACTCGAAACGGAGAACGGAACGGTCGTCGTTGCTACTGTGTACGATCTGCTGATGGCCCAGTACGGCGTGCCACGCGGCCTGTCGGGCGAGTATCCCAAGGATTACGGCGACGAGAACGCCGTCTATACACCGGCCTGGTCGGAAAAGTACACGGGGCTTTCCCGCGACGACCTGGTCAAATTTGCGCGCGAATGGGCGACCACGGCCGAGCATACGAACGGGAAATGCACCATCATTATTGGCGCAGGCATCAACCACTGGTACCACGCCAACCTGATGTACCGCGCGGGGATTCACGCCTTGATGTTTTGCGGCTGCGTCGGCGTCAACGGCGGCGGCCTGGCGCACTACGTGGGGCAGGAGAAGCTCGCTCCCGGTGAATCGTGGGGCTCCATCGCCTTCGCGAAAGACTGGTACGGCCCATCCCGCCTGCAGAACGCTCCCAGTTGGCACTACGTTCATACAGACCAGTGGCGCTACGAAAAATCGTTTACCGATTATCACACCGTTCCGAAGAAACAGCACGTGAAGTCCCTGGCGAAAGGACACACGATGGATACGCAGGTGCGGGCGGTGCGGAACGGCTGGATGCCCTTTTATCCGCAGTTCGAAAAAAATCCCATCGAGCTGGTCAGGGAAGCAACACGGGCCACGGGCAGCGACGATCCGAAGGATGTTGTCGGCTACGTGGTTGAGCAGTTGAAAAACCGCAAGATCAGGTTCTCGGTGGAAGACCCCGACAACGAGGCAAACTGGCCGCGGGTGTGGTACATCTGGCGCGGCAACGCCCTCATGTCAAGCGCCAAGGGACACGAGTATTTCCTGAAGCACTACCTGGGCACGCATACCAACGCTATAGCCCAACCG
>JALUUP010000271.1 GCA_027021285.1 Bacteroidota bacterium
GCCGCGGCAAGCGCGTAGCTCCCGCCCGATCCGATTGCTACGATGCCGTCGTCGGGTTCGATGACGTCGCCGGTGCCGGAAATGATCAGCGCCTTGTCCACCGTTACTACCGCGAGCAGAGCCTCGAGACGCCGCAGGTACTTGTCGGTCCGCCACAGTTTCGCCAACTCGACGGCGGCGCGTTCGAAGTTGCCGCGATATTGTTCCAGCTTTTCTTCGAAACGCTGGAACAGCGTAAAAGCGTCGGCCGCGGCTCCCGCGAACCCGGCGATGATTGCTCCGTTGTACAAGCGACGGATTTTATTGGATTGCTGTTTCATGACCGTATTGCCCACGGTGACCTGGCCGTCGCCGCCCAGGGCGGCATGTCCCTCGTGAACAATACCGATGACGGTTGTACTTCGTACCTTCATTGGTGATCTCATTCAGGTGTCGGATAGGCGGCACCCCAACGGGTGGCGCCGCGATTATAATGTCTTGCGCAGCCGGGCTACGGGTATCTTTTCCAGCTCGCGATACTTGGCCACCGTGCGCCGCGCGATCTGGAATCCCATGTCGTTGAGCATCTTCCGGAGCTTGTCGTCGCTGAGCGGATGGCGCGGGTCCTCTTTTTCGATGAGCTCCCGCAGGATCCTCCGGACTTCCTTGTTGGAGACTTCTTCGCCGCTGGCGGTTTTGATGCCTTCACTGAAGAAGTACCGCAATTCGAACACACCGTAATCGGTCTGCACGTATTTCCCGTTCACAACCCTCGAAATCGTCGAAATATCGAGGCTCACGATATCCGCGATATCCTTGTAAATCATCGGTTTCAAGTGGCCGGGACCCTTGAAGAAGAATTCCTTCTGTTTGTGTGCGATGGTCGACATCACCCGCAACATGGTTTCCCGCCGCTGTTGGATCGACTGGATGAACCAGCGGGCGCTTTCCAGCTTTTGCTTGACGAACAGGCGGGCGCGCCGGTTCTCGGGAGTGCGCGCGCGGTTCTTCAACAATTCCTTGTACGCGTAATTCACCCGCAGGGAAGGAATATCGCGGTCGTTGAGCGTCACTATCAGTTCACCGTCGCGCACGGTTACGAAGAAATCCGGCGTGAGGTAGTTCGTATCGGTGGCGATGTTTCCTTCACCGGGCTTCGGATTGAGATTGTGCTGGATGAACTCGAGGGCGTTCTTCAGGCGTTCCCGGGAAATGTGAAGCTCTTTTTCGATCTGGTCGTAGTGCTTCTTGATGAAGTGGTCGAACGCGTTCTGAATAATTTCCCTCGCGTGCAGGCTCTCGATCGTGTGATCCTGGATCTGGTTCAACTGGATCAGCAGGCACTCGCGCAAATCGCGCGCGGCGATACCCGGTGGATCGAATTGCTGGATGGCTTTCAGGACTTTTTCGGCATCCTCGAGCGTCAGTTCGTACTCGTACGTCAGGTTGACATCGTTGACGATTTCCTCCAGGGACCTGCGGAGGTATCCATCCTCCTCCAGGTTCCCGATGATTTCAATGCCCAGGTTATACAAGCGGTCTTCGAGATACAGCATCCGGAGTTGATCTTCGAGCTTTTCGGACAGGGTCACCGTGGCCGGAGTCGGGAAGTCGTGGTCTTCGTCGTCGTCCGACCATTTCTTTGCCGGGCCGATATCGGAATTCTCGATAAAATCCTGCCAGCTGTATTCTTCCTCGGGATGCTCCTGGATTTCCTTCTCCACAAAATCCTTTGTATCCGAATTGCCGTTCGATCCGAGCTCGATCTCGTCGGCGGGAAGGGTATCCTCCTCCTCGGAAAGCAGTTCCTGGAGTAATTCCTGCTCTTCTTCCTGCTCCGTTCCTTCTTCAAGGAGCGGATTCAGTTCAAGCTCGTCCTTGATGCGCTGCTCGAGCGCCATGACGGGTAGTTGAAGAATTTTCAGATACTGCACCTGTGCAGGCGACAGCTTCTGTACTTGTTTTTGCGTTTGCGAAAGCTGTAACATCGCTACTCCTTTTGATCCTGGTCAGAAAACATACCAGCCGGCGTAGGCAGTTTATCCAGAAGATCACGATACCACCGCTCTCCGTACGCGCGTTTGAGCGATGATTCCAGAAAAGATACGACGGGGACCCGTTCCCTGGCCCCGCGTTCCAGGGCCGAATGACATTCGGAAAATTCCTCGAAGACCAGGTGCGCGCCTCCTGCTGACTCCCGGACCCGAAGAGGAAAGAGATGGCAGGAAAGCGGTTTTACCCAATCTATTTCTCCGTTTCCGTACGCTCTCTGAATGGCGCAGTATGCAACGTCGCCGTCAAAACATGCGAAAATGCACGCTCGTTGATCGAAGCACCGTATGCTGCGCGCACCGAACCGCCCTTCGACCAATCCGTGCAACTCCGCGACCGCA
>JALUUP010000272.1 GCA_027021285.1 Bacteroidota bacterium
ACCAACTGCCATAAAAAGAAAAACGAACCTTCCGACATGCCTTTGCGGCAATCGGACCGGTTCGTCTTTCATTCAATGGTGGAGGTGGGGGGAATCGAACCCCCGTCCGAAGAGCGAACCCTGGAACCAGGCTACGTGCGTAGTCGATCTATTGTGTTTCGCCTTCCAGGACTCCGATCGACAGGATTCCCGGTCGGCTATTCCGGAGAATAATCTCGGTCGCCTCCCCGGAAACTTGGCGGCCCAGCCCGTGTTTGCGGCGTCTCTCTGCTCCTCCACGGACAAAGAAGCAGGAGACGGACTGCTTAATTAATTAAGCAGCCAGTGCGTAATTATAGTCGGCAGTTGTAATGCCTTTCCGCGGGATTATCGTGCTCGCGGACCGCACGGCACGCGTTTCCAAGCATCCTTCTCCCCGTCGAAGCCAATGCACCCCCAAAGGATCCTTTGTACTATTATGCATTACGCACGGTCAATACATAATATACTTTCGCGAAGAAGGGAATACAAGGCGGAAAAACAGGGAAATTCCGAATTAGCGAATTGTCGTGCGCTCACGAGCTTGGAGCGCTGAATTTCAAATTTGAAGTTCTAACAGTTCTTTCTTCCGTTGACCGTCATCCCCGGATCAGGTATTCGTCTTCGAGGCTGGTTTTCAGGTAGGAAAACGCCTGGGACGGCGAATCGCATATCCTGAACAGGTCAAGGTCGCTCTTGCTGATGACACCGAATTCCACCAGCTTGTCGAAGTTCATGATCTCGTTCCAGAAGTCCCTTCCGTACAGGATCACGAATATCTTTTTTCGCAGTTTCTGGGTTTGAATCAGCGTCAGGACTTCGAAGAGCTCATCCAGCGTACCGAAACCCCCGGGGAACACCACCGCCGCTTTCGACAAGTACACGAACCAGAATTTCCGCATGAAGAAGTAATGAAACTCGAAGTTCAGCTCCGGCGGGATGTACGGATTGGAATCCTGTTCGAACGGCAGGCTGATGTTCAACCCGATGGAGCGGCCGCCCGCCTGCTGCGCCCCCCTGTTCGCCGCTTCCATGATGCCCGGACCTCCGCCGGACATGATCATCATGCGCTGTGGATCGGAAATGCTCAGGCTCCACTCCGTCAACAAGCGAGCGAGTTCCACGGCCTCATCGTAATAATGGGCCATGGTAAGATGCGTCTCCGCGCGTTTCAAGAGCTCGAGCTGCCCCGGCGTCGGGCCCTTCGGCTTGCGCGCGTCGATGCCGGACAGTATCTCTTGCTTTTCCTTGCGCGCCTCCTCGGTGGATTTCAACCTGGCCGATCCAAAGAACACGATCGTGTCCCGCACCTGTTGCTGGCGCATTCGGCGCAACGGTTCCAGGTACTCAGCCAGCAATCGAATGACACGGGCGTCCGGGCTGTTCAGGAATTCCAGGTTCTTGTATGCTTTCACTCCGAGGTGTGGATATTCGTTCATGGTATTGTTTCTCTACTTTATGTCAATGATTCCACCGTCCACCGGCAAAACGTGACCCGTAAGGTAACACGCATCCTCGGCAAGATACAAGACCGCCTTGACGATATCTTCAGGCAGCCCGTGACGGCGAAGGGGGATGTTACCGGGAGACAATTCCTTTCGAACAGGTTCGTCCGGAACGACAACGACGCCGGGCGCGACGGCGTTGACCCGGATGTCCGGCGCCAGGGTTTTCGCAAGCGCGCGCGTGAGCATGACCAGGCCGGCCTTGCTGATATTGTACGGGATATGATTCGTCCACGGCTGGTACGCTCCCGCCGAGGCGATGTTGATGATAGAGGATCCCCGTGCATTGCGAAGCAACGGCACCAACTGCTGTGACAGGAAGAACGCGCTCCGGACGTTTACATGGATCGCGTAATCGAAAATCTCCGGCGTCACCTGCTCGAACGCGGCGTTGGGGAACACCCCGGCGTTGTTGACAAGCAGGTTGAGATAGTCGGTGAATTCCCGTACCGCTCCCACCACGGAGGCGATGCCATCCATGGCCGCGAGGTCCGCACGTACAAGAACCACGTTCCGCTTTCTCTTTCGAATCTGCCGTGCGGTCTCTTCCGCTTCCGCTTTTGCGCGGTGATAGTGAACCACGCAATCGTAGCCGCGCTCGGCAAGGCCCAAAGCGATGTGCCGACCCAACCGGTGCCCCGCGCCGGTCACCAGCGCAACCTTCGCCGCACTCACCTTATTCCTCCCGTTCCGTTGTTCATTTCCCACAACCCTGAGAAACCACCTCGTAGCCCTGAGCGGAGTCGAAGGGCGATCCACCAGCGGTGTCGCCGTGAAACGGACCCTTCGGAAAGAAGTTCCGCACGCTGAAGATCAGTCATGACCTTCGGATGGCGACTTCATGAT
>JALUUP010000273.1 GCA_027021285.1 Bacteroidota bacterium
CCTGATGACGGGGAACTAGCGCTGCTTCATGAGGGACAGGTCTTGTTGTCGTTTCTTCATTTCGGAGTTGCCACTCGTGACTTTATAGGAACGCTGGAGAAGAAGAACATCACCGCCATTGCCTTCGAGCTGATCGAGGATTCTGACGGGTACCATTCCGTTCTTTCCCAGATGAGCGAGATCGCGGGGCAGTTGGCGATTGTCGAATCCGCGCGGTACTTGTGCACCGACAAAGGGGGGAGGGGACTGCTGCTCGGTGGAATGCCCGGTGTGGCGCCTGCCGCCGTCGTGATTCTCGGAGCCGGATCGGCGGGGCGCAGCGCGGCGCGCACAGCGCTGGGCATGGGTGCGCAGGTGATACTGCTTGATAAAGACCTGGCCAAGCTCCGCCAGGCGGATATCATGCTGGAGAAGCGCGCCACGACCGTGGTGGCGTCTCCGGACAACATACGCCGTGGAATTTCCTTCGCCGATGTGTTTATCGGGGCGATCACGATTGACGAGGAAGAGGACCATCACATGGTGACGGAGGAAATGGTCAAGACCATGAAGGCGGGAGGTATCATCATGGATATTTCCATTGACGAAGGAGGATGCGTGGAAACCACGCACCCCACGACGATTTCAGATCCGGTGTTCACAAAATACGGTGTGCTGCACTATTGCGTGCCGAACATGCCGTCCATGGTGGCGCGGAGTTCGACATACGCTTTGACCAACGCGATTCTGCCGTTGGTCAAGACTGTCGCAGCCGTCGGAGTGCGTGATGCCTTGCGGATCATGCCGCACCTGTCGAAGGGAATCGCGCTGATGGAGGGCGTCCCTGTTGCCCCATCCTGGAGGAGATGCTGGATATTCCCGTTCACCCGTTGTCGCTTGATAACGATCATGCATAGTCGGAAGGAACCCTGACCATGTACTGGTTGCAGAAATACAAGAATAGTCTTACCGACGCTGAAACGGCCCTGCAAGTCGTAGCCTCTGGCGACCACGTGTACGTGCATCCCGGCTGCGCAGTGCCGGAGGTCCTTATCAAGCAACTGATCAATCGCAAAGACGAGTTGACCGGTGTCACCATTCACCACATCCTGACCGTGGGCGAAGCGGGCTATGTAGGGGAGGGGATGGAATCGCATTTTCGCCACAACGCGCTCTTCATCGGCGGCAACGTCCGTCGGGCCGTACATGATGGAAGGGCCGACGTGACGATGGTTCACCTCCACCAGATCGCGTCGCTTTTTTACCGGGGAATTATTCCCGTGGACGTGGCGCTCATTCATGTCTCACCCCCGGACGAGCACGGTTTCTGTAGTTTTGGCGTCGGTGTGGAGATGACCAAGCCCGCGTGCGAAGTGGCAAAGACCATTATTGCACAGGTCAATCCCCGCATGCCCCGGGCTTTGGGCGATTGCTTCATTCATGTCAACAAGATATCCCACGTGGTCGAAGTTGATGTCCCGGTAAAGGAATTGCCCCAGGTGGATGAAGACCCCGATTCGCCGGAATATGACGTGTACCAGAAGATCGGCGCGTACATCGCGGATCTCGTGGAAGACGAATCGACGCTCCAAATGGGTATCGGCGCAATTCCAGACGCGGCCCTGCGAAGCATGGAAGGCAAGCGACATCTGGGAATACACACCGAGATGTTTTCCGACGGCGTCGTCAAACTTTTCGAAATGGGCGTCATCACGAATGAACGCAAAACCCTGCATCCCGGCAAGATGGTGGCTTCTTTCGTGTTGGGACAACGGCCGCTCTATGATTTCCTGGACAATAACCCGGTCGTGGAATTCCATCCCAGCCACTATGTCAATGATCCGTTCATCATCTCGCAGAACAGGAAAATGGTTGCGATCAATTCCGCGCTTTCGGTGGACCTGACGGGACAAGTGTGTGCGGATTCGCTGGGCCCCCGGTTCTACAGCGGCTTTGGCGGACAAGTGGATTTCATTCGTGGCGCTGCCAGGTCGGAGGGAGGCAAGCCGATTATCGCGTTGCCTTCGACTGCGAAACACGGAGAGGTCTCGCGCATTGTGCCCGTCCTGGTAGAAGGATCCGGCGTGACGACCACGCGCGCGGATGTGCACTACATTGTCACCGAGTTTGGCGTGGCATCGCTGTTCGGCAAAACTGTCCGTGAACGGGTTACGCAGCTGATACAGATCGCGCACCCGAAGTTCCGGGACCAGCTTCGGGCTTTTGCCCGGAAAAACAGGTACATTTGATGATGGCTTGATTTATTCCGGAAAAATACCGACACTTCAACACGCTCTGCTCATTGTGAACCAATACTTATCGGGTTCCAGTACCTGTGTCTTCATCTACAGCATGAATTCCAGATGAAAATTGCCACTAGCCTCTTGCTGCTTTTCGTACCTGCTCTCCTGTATTCGCAGTTCCGCGCACAGCCTGTCATATCTCCCGAGCCCATGCCAGATGTTCTTGGTCCACCCCCGGTTCAATGGATGGTCGGTCTTGACGCCGGATTGAACGTCAACCAGCACCCGGGGTCGTTCAAGACCAAACTCTGCGAGTGCACGTTTTCAGACGGCTCGGGACGGGGCATCTTGCTTGGTGGTGAAATATGGCACCGCTTTTCACGCCGGATCGCCATCTCTTTCAAAGTTCTTTATGACGATCTCCAGGGACAGTATTCATCGATCCTTGAAAATGATACGACCCTGATGGATGACGGCACGAAGGTACCGCTTGATTACGAGAGAATCGGGGATGTTCGCTTGACGTATCTCATGTTCAATCCGATGCTGCAGTATTCGCCGTTCGGGGAATTGTACGTTATGGCTGGTCCGGCTGTGGGTATCACCGCTCGCGCGGAATACCAGTACCGCCTTCGGCACCTGAACCCGGACTACGTGTTTGTGAGCACGCAAACCGATGAAAGCGTGATCGAGGACTGGACGGATATTCCGGATGCAAATACAATTCGGATTGATGTCAGGTTTGGTCTCGGCTACAATCTCTGGTTGAGCCGGGCGGTAGTGTTTTCACCGGAAATCAGTTACTCGGTGCCGATGACCGGCATTTCCAACGTGAGTGGATGGGAAGCAAATACGTTGCGTGCCGTCGGAGTGATCAAATTCGTAATAAAATGAAGCCAGTACGATTTATGAGACTATTCTCTGCAACGTTTCGTTCGACAGTCGCCGTGGCGGGAATCATGGCGTTGGGATGCACCGGTGGATGTGGATCCTCATCCGAAACGATCAAGGATTTTCCCCAGGTACAACTGGAAAACCTCGGTCCTGAAGTCAACTCCCCTTATGACGATTACAGTCCGTCCGTTTCGTATGACGGGCAGGTGCTGTTGTTTACGAGCAAGCGCCCGGCGCCAGGCAGCATTGACCAGGGAGACGATATATGGATGGCCAGGAGGAGCGCTTCCGGGTGGATCGAAGCGGAATATCTGAGCGGAAGCGTAAATACGGAAAATGATGAAGGAGCCCCCTTTGTCGATATCACCGAGCTAGTCGTGTATTTCGTAGAATGCGATGCGGAAGACGCCGTGGGCGGTTGCGACATCTACCGGGCTCGTTACGTGGATGGTCGGCTTGAACAAGTGCAGAATCTTGGAAAGCCGATCAATTCGGAATACTGGGACTCACAGCCGTTCATTTCGAATGACGGGCAGTACTTTCTGTTTGCATCGGATCGTCCTGGAGGCTACGGCGGCACCGATTTATACGTTTCGAAGAAACTGCGGAACGGCAGATGGGGAAGGCCGAAAAATCTCGGTTCGGTAATCAATTCGAGCGGGGACGAGAAATCACCGTTTCTCTCGCCGGATGGCACAACGCTGTACTTTGCTTCCGACGGACATGGAGGTGTCGGAGGAATGGATTTGATGATTGCGTTGCGCAATACGCGGTCACGCGTATGGAAATGGAACTCACCGGTCAACATCGGTACACCGATCAACTCTTCCGCGGACGAGTTGTTCTTTTCCGTTTCCGCCGAGGAGGACACAATTTATCTCGCTTCATCGAGAACGGGAACGCGGGGGGGGCTGGATATTTTCGCGGCTTTTCCCAACCCGTACAAGGACACGACCCGTTACCAGTGGTTCATTGTCGGCAGGGTGGGGGATTCCGCTACAGCGACTCCTCTTCCGATGGCGACGGTTCGCATCCACAACCAGGATTCAGGTGAAAACGTGGAGTTGGTGACGGATCGGATGGGTGCCTACCGCTTTCGCATCAGGCCGGGCAACCGGTTGAAGATCACGGCGCAAGCAAAAGGATATTCAGCCAAGACCCTTGTTGTCAACGTTCCCCGCAACATGCGCTTTCGTGAATACCGGAAAAATATCTTGCTGCCTTCGTTGGGGCAATCCTCGTCCCAGATTGCAACGGTGGAAACGAGTGTGGATACAACGACCTCATTCGTAATACATTTCGATTTTGACAAGGCGGATATTCGCGATGACGCGGTGCGGGTTCTCGATCGTGTACTTGCCGTTTTGAAAGAGAAACCGGGGGCGGAAGTGTACCTGGAGGCGCATACCGACGACATGGGAACGGAGTTGTATAACTTGAGGCTTTCGAGGAAACGGGGAGCGGCGGTCGTGCGATATTTTGCTCATCGTGGAATTAACCGCTCGCGTTTCAAAGTAACAGCGTACGGCGAAGTGAAGCCCGTTGCGCCGAACGAAACCGAGGAGGAGAGGGAAAGAAATCGGCGCGTGGAGATCAGGATCGTGGATCCGCCTTCCACCTCGATGGACAGCGCTCCCTGATCTCTTTTCCGCGAAGCTTGTTTTTTGGGGAGGAATGAATATGCTATCAGAGTTAAAAGATCATGGTCGTAGAGTTCTACTGGCAGCACTGATTCTTGCTGGTATTATTGAGGGGGCTTCGGGGCAGGAATTACAACTTAACGTCAGCAGCGTCGATACCAGTCGGTTTCCAGATATTTCCATGACCGTTCGGGTGACGAACCGTAATGGACCGCTGATCAATATCAATGAATCCAATTTCACCGTGTTGGAAAACGGTGTGGTCCAATCACCGATCAAGCTGGAATGCACGGCGGACTCAAGCTCGCCTGCTTTATCCCTGGCGCTGGTGATGGATGTCAGTTACAGCATGATCTTCTATCCCGGTCGAAATGATGTCGATCCGGATAGTACGAAGCTTGTATCCGCCAGACAAGCGTTTGCAGACTTCGTTCTCAACATGCGCCCGGTAGATGAAGCATCCTTCATGACATTTGCGCGCGACTTCATCGTCGAGCAGACATTTACAGGCGACAAGAAGACGTTGCTGGATGTTATTGTCAACTCAAAACCACGGCCGGGCACGGCTATATACGACGCAATCTACGATGCCGTTCAAAGGTTGCGGAATCGTCCAAACAAAAAGGTGGTCGTCATCCTGACCGACGGAAACGACTTTCTTTCTTCCTCGAACGCGTACGATGCCATAGCTGTTGCGCAGAGGGAAGGTGTCCCCGTTTTTACCATCGGTCTCGGTTCGGACGTCGATTCGACAACACTAAGTCTCATCGCACGGCAAACCGGAGGGAAATTCATTTATGCTCCGGAAGCGAAGGATCTCAAGGCTTTGTACCATACGATCGCCCAGTATATCTATCGGGGACTCTGTACGCTCTCGTACAGAACATCGGAAGACTGCCCGGACGGTATTCTGCGAGTCGTGGAAGTGCTGGTTCGCATGGGCGCCCAGTCAGACCGGTCTTTGTTTTCATACCGGGCACCATACAGTCGTGAAACAGTACAATTCGTCATGCAGGCGCAGGATACGATCCGCGACAACCAGCTCGTGCGGATTCCGATCGTTGCCCGGGGCCGGTTGACCCCGGGTGACAGCGCGCAGGGTTCATTGTTGTGTACGTACAACAGTAATCACATGACCTACGCCGGGTATGAAGTGTCGGGGGGAATATTCGATTCGCTGGGAATCTCCGTGACAGAGGATGGTTCAGGCAACGTCAGGATTCGCTTTCAAGGAGCCAGGCCACGTCTTCCCGCTGGGACGGTCGTAACGTTGTTGTTTTGGGTACCGGACCGGGATACGGAAGCTCATACCGTGTTTATGCTCCAGGCGGGGTCGTTTCGCCAGCACTGCGATTACGAGGTCCTGGGTGATCGCAAGGAAGCGGCGATAACGGGATGCCCGGACGAGGTTGAGCTTGCTCTCTCGGATAACATCATCCTTCCCTCGAATTCCAGGGCGTTGATACCGGTCAGGCTGCAAACTCCCATCGATATCAAGCAGGCGCTTGGTTTCAGTATCAGCGTGCGATATGATCCGGTCTTTCTCTCGTTCAACGGTATTTATTCACGATGGACGATATTCGATGGGCGTCCCATCACTGCGAGCATCTCCGGTCCGGGACTCGTAACGGTGGACGGTGGCCCCGCGTTTGTTGATTCTCTTCAAGGCATTCTCTTTTATCTCGATTTCACGATTCTGTCTTCCCGTTACTCGGATGTGGCCCCGTTGGCGATCGTGACCGCCGAAGTTCGCCAGAGTTGTTGGCCCAGGGTTTTTGTATCCAACTCCACCGTGCTGATCGACGGTATTTGCAGGAAAATATCAAGCCGTGTACAGAACCCTACGATCAGGTATTACGGAAATAGTTTTTCGGCTGAACGGGGTCAGGCGATGTTCTTCATTCCCCGGCGGTATGACGGATCGTCGGCCACGGTGTTTCTGCGGGATGCACGAGGAAAGAGAGTTGCGGAACTCTACCACGGTTCCGTCACGACGGGGGAGCATTTTATCGATGTGGTGTGGTCCGGTGCTCGCGGTTCGCTTCTTTCCTCCGGAATGTATTTTCTTGAACTGCTGGTCGGTGGGAGCCGGGCGGTGGCGAAATGTATCCATTTTCAATAAAACGATTTCAAAGCGTCCTGCCGCGACTGCTTCTTTTTTCCAGCGTGCTGATGTTGCTCGGCGCAGCAGGAGGAAGCGTTCGTGCTCAGCCCTTGTCGGTGAAAATCGTTGATTTCGATACGAGCGATTTTCCGACTATTCGTATGGTGGTACAACTGCGAGAGGGTACGGTGTTGTTTACGAATTATTCCGGGGTAACGTTCATCGTATCGGAGAACGGACGCACACAGGTATTGCAGGAAATGAATTGTCCGGCTGATCCGGGTACACGGTTATCCATCGCGCTGTTGATCGATCGTTCGGGTTCCATGGCGGAGCGCAAGGTCAACGGCGCTATTGTGAACGATCCCGATACAACGAAACTGCGCGCGGCAAAAGCAGCCGTTGCGTCCTTCGTGGATCGTATGGGGCCGAATGACGAAGCTGGAATATTCAGTTTTGCCTGGGAATCCGGGCGAATACGGGGATTCAGCATCAACCAGGATTTTTCCAAAGACAAAGTACTGCTGAAGAATGCCCTTGTACCCATCTCCGCGGGAGGGGGAACGTGGTTATGGCAGGCTGTGCTTGAAACATTGAAACGCCTGGATACCAGGCCGGGGAAAAAGGTTTTGATCGTACTCACCGACGGGAAGAGCGAGAAGGAAACCAGGAGCTTTGCTGACGCAATCAACGACGCGTTGCAACGGAACATCCCTGTTTATACGGTGGGGTTGGGAGAGTACGTATCGGAAACGACACTGAAGACCGTCGCGGCAGCTACCGGTGGAAGATATTACTATGCGAGCAACGCGGATTCTCTTCCCCCGATTTACGACGATATTGCAGATGAAGTCCTCATCGATGGTTGTCGCATTTCGTACGTGACGGACGAACCCTGTTGGAACGGTGTTGTACGGAATGTAACGGTGGAAGCGTTTACTCACCAGCGAGTCATAGGCACGGATACGGTCTATCAACCGGAGAATCGCTTGAAGCCGATTCGTATCTCGGTTCCCGACGATATCGTCGCGAAGGCCGGTGATACGATCGTCGTGCCGGTAATTTGCGAGCCTGTGCTCGACAACGGTGCGTTTTCGTTTGACGTGACGCTCGAGTATGATCACCGTCTTCTACATTTCGAAGAAGTTCGGACATCCAACACACGCACGGAAAACCACCAGGTGCAGTGGGACGCTTCACAGGCCGGACGCGTGCGCATCTACGCGCAGAATCACGCCCCCGCGCTCCAAACGCCGGTATTGTTCAATCTTGTATTCGATGCGGAATTCGTAAAGGATACGAACAGCATCATCCTGGAATTCAACGCTGCGGATTATTTCGAGGATTGTCCCGCCGACGTTGTGACGTTGAACGGCCTTGTGCGTCTCGACCCTTGCGTAACGAATTATGTTTTGTACACAGATTCACTCCGTATTTACCAGGCAGGAAGTGATCTCCGTCTGCCTTTGTATTTCGATCCAGCGCCCGCAAACGGCGATCCAGTCGAGATCACCGTTACTGTCTCCTACGATCCGGCGATCATCAGGTACGTCGCGTTCGAAGAGAAAAACAGTATAGCGCAGGAACTACCGGCAAACGTTTTTTCTTCCGGCGACGGTACAGTGACAATTCAGGCGAAAGGATTCCTGCGTGGCGACCGGGACTTATTAGGAACGTTGTTGTTTACAGTCGCTGACGTTCCTGAAAGTATCATGGCGTTAGTGACGATAGAAAGGGCTTCGATTACCACGCGATGCGTTACATCGATCCAGGCTGATCCCCTCGCCGTCTTCATCGAAGGGCAGTGCCGCAAGATCGCGTCCCAACGTAGAGCTGCGTTTCTTTCCGTGAATCCAAATCCCTTCAATGGCCAGGCTCTCGTTCGTTTTCAGGTTCCGTTCGATGGAACAGTACGGCTGCGAAGTGTGACACTGTCCGGCGCTCCTATCGCCATCTTGCGTGAGGGGTGGATGAAGGCGGGAGAATACACGCTGCCTGTTTCGTTTGACGGTATTCCCTCGGGCGCTCTCTACCTGGTGCTGGAAACACCCGCCGGCGTCAGCGTAAAACAAATCATCCTGGTGAAATAGCATTACTCCCGCGACACCGTATTTCCATTAGCGCTGGAGCCAATCGGCGAGCAACGCCTCAATTTCTTCCTCGCTGAATGCGGGCGTGTCGTACATCCCTTTGCGCAATCGCTGGCGAAGCGTTTCATACAACGTCACGGCGCATGCCACGGAGATATTCAGGCTTTCGACCATGCCCATCATGGGGATGCTGAAAACATCATCAGCGAGGCGCACTGCTTCATCCGAAACTCCCCGGTGCTCGTTCCCGAACACGAAAGCTGAGGGCTTGGTGGCATCGATGTCGTACAGGGAGATACTCGACTGCGAGAGATGCGAGGCGTAAATACGAAATCCCTCCTCGCGCAACGCGGCGTAACATTCCTCGACCGATTTGTGATGCTTGATTTCTATCCATTTCTTGGCGCTGGAAGAGCTCTTTTTTCCCAGCTTGGGAAAAGACTCGATGGTATACACAAGGTGCAAACGATGAATGCCGACACCATCGGCTGAACGCAATACGGCGCTGACGTTGTGAGGGTCGTGCACGTTCTCAATGACCACGGTCAAGTCACGTTGACGCTGTGAGAGGACTTTTCGGAACCTCTCGATTCTTCGAGGAAAAAACGTCTCGAGAGGGCGCTTCACGATTCGGCGGATTTATTTTTGTAATACGTTGCCATGGCCGCGTTTCCAAGCTTGTCGTACATAAGTGCCAGGCAGGTGTACAGGGGGCGGGGGTCCGGGTGTGACCGCAATCCTTCTTTCAGAATAGCAAGGATTTCATGCGGTTGCGGCAGTCCGGTGTTGGGATCGTACGATTCGGCAAGGTATTTATACGGCTCGATACGATGGGGCGCTTCGGCAACGGCTCTCTGGTAAAATGCCAAGGCGGAAGAGAAGTTATCCTCTTCGCCGTAAAAGAACTCGCAAGCTTTAGCCAAGGTCAGGTTGACGTCAAACTTCAGCTCCGGAGCCCGCTGTTCGATCCACTTGCCGAGAAAAACGCGTTCGTCATAAGACAAGTGGGGACTGGTCAGGGCTTCGCGTACGGAATCAACATTGGGCCTGCCGCTCTCGAGTATAGAACGCACCGAGTCGTATATTTCGTCAAAGGATGTGCAATCCGTCAATCTGCGTTTTGGTTGTTCATTTTTCATGCGCCGAAAATATCGGTATAAAAAGCGCAGTGTTGCAAATCCGCGAAAGAAATTTTAAGTTAGTTTTCCGCTTTGGCGGGTTAGCTCAGTTGGTAGAGCAGTGGAATCATAATCCACGTGTCGGGGGTTCGAGTCCCTCACCCGCTACAAATACGGCCCGTCATGCCACACCGGGTCGTTTTCTTTTCCATACAGAACTGGAAGCAGCAATGCGAGAAAGCATGCGAAATATCGGCTTGCTGATACTACGAGTTGGGTTTGGCCTCATGTTTATCTATCACGGAGCTCCCAAGCTCTTCGGTGGTATGGCAAAATGGGAGAGCGTTGGAATGGCTGTCCGGTATTTCGGTATCGAGTCCGGCTATGCGTGGTGGGGATTTATGGCGGGACTGGCCGAGTGTGGCGGTGGCGTGCTGCTCGTGTTGGGGTTGATGGTGCGCCCGGCTGCGTTTTTCATGGCTGTCACCATGCTGGTTGCCGCCACCAGGATGGTGACAGAAAACAAAGGTCTGGGACCGGCGTCCCACGCCA
>JALUUP010000274.1 GCA_027021285.1 Bacteroidota bacterium
TCGTTCGTAATGCAGGTTTTTCGAACACGCTGTCCCGTTCGGCGCGGCCACTGAAAGTCCTGCGAGATTTGATGCGGGGTGTTGTTCGCTCTGGAACGGGGCGAAAGGGCGACGTGCATGGCTTCCCGGTCGCCGGGAAATCCGGAACCATTGCCCGTGAAATCCCCTGGAAGTATGACGGCTGGTTTACCTGCTTTGCGCCCTTCGATGATCCGAAAGTCGCGGTCGTTGTGTTTGCCCGCGAGGGGAGCGGATCGGACAGGGCCGCCCCCGTCGCCGGAAAAGTCATGCAATACCTGTCTCGGATTGTTCAATGACGAGGCAATTGATCATACTTCTGATCATGTGCCTTGTGTTTTTATCGTGCGGGAGCAATCGCGGGAAAACCCGAACGACGGGAAAGGTTGTAGTTTCCGTATCCGTCCTGAGCCTTTTTCATCCGCGGACGCTGACTGTCCGGGTTCTGCGGGGAACGCAACCGGAATTGCTCCTGGGCAATGGGCGGATTCTCCGTGGTTCCATGTTCAGGATCAATATCTCCGATGGAAAGAAACTGGCGGTTGTATCCGACGACGCGAATGGAGAGGGTCGGGAAGTGTGTCTGGTCACACCGGCCGGGAAGCCCTGGCGGGGAGAATTTGTGTTGTTGGTACCGGGTGAAACAGAACGCAAGTACCGGGGCGAGTTGCGGGTTGTCGCCGATGATGGAAACCTCGTTCCCGTGATTCGACTTCCGGTGGGAGACCTGGTGCGCGGTGTGTTGGCCAGTGAGTGCTCTGCGTCCGATCCGTCGGTCTTTCTCCGGGTGCAGGCCGTTGCGATCCGGTCGTTCATCCTGGCTTCACGGGGGCGGCATGAGTTGGCCGACTTTTGCGACAACACGCATTGCCAGGTCTGGCTTGGTTCCGGTAAGACCGAACAGCCTTTCCGGGAGGCCGCCGAAGCGACAACCGGGATTGTTTTAACGGCGAACGGGCATGTCGTTCCTGTCCCCTACCACGCCTGTTGCCCCGGCGTGACACGGACGCCCGCGGAGGTCTGGGGAAAGACGATCCCGGGGATTACTTCCGTCCGGTGCGGTTATTGCGACGATGCGAGGCATCACGTCTGGACATGGAAGGTGACGGCTGAACGTCTGCGAAATGTTTTACACGAATCTTCCATCGAGTGGCAAAACGAATCGCCAGGTAAAGGCGTCGCCAGTGTTCGTGTGGATGGGAGCCTGCTCTCGACAGAACAATTCCGAATGAAACTGGGAAGGGTGTCGGGTTGGAATAAAATCTATAGCAACAGCTTTGCCGTCAGCATCTCAAGTGATACATTGCTATTTTACGGCCATGGATTTGGCCACGGTGTCGGGTTGTGCCAGGAGGGCGCAAAAGCCATGAGCCGTTCCGGCTATTCCATGAACACGATCTTGAACCATTATTTCCCGATGTTGCGTGTTGAATACCGTTGATCATATCCCTGTATTATCCGATCCGTTCCTGCTGAAAGTGCGATCGGGTATCCTTGATCTCAAGGAACGACCGCTGGTCATGGGTATCGTCAATGTCACGCCCGATTCGTTCTCCGACGGCGGGCGGTACCTTCAACGACATGACGCAGTGGCGCATGTGAAAGAGATGATCGCGCAGGGAGCGGATATCATCGACGTCGGCGGTGAATCCACCCGGCCCGGTTCCGACCCTGTGGACGCGGACGAGGAGTTGAGACGCGTTCTTCCCGTCATCGAGGCGATCAGGGAATTCAGCGATATTCCCGTTTCCATCGATACATGCAAGGCGGTGGTGGCGCGGGGTGCGCTCGAAGCAGGCGCGGACATCATTAACGACGTCAGCGGCCTTCGGTTCGATCCGGAAATGGCGGAACTGGCCGGGGAGCGGAGGACGCCGGTGGTCATCATGCACATGAAAGGGATGCCAAAAACCATGCAGAAGAACCCGTATTACGATGACGTGGTAGCGGAAGTGCGGGAGTTCTTCAAAGACAGGATCGGCCATGTCCGCGCTCGCGGGATTGAGTCGATCATCCTCGATCCCGGGATCGGGTTTGGAAAACGCTTGCAGGACAATCTGCGCTTGTTGCAGTCTCTTTCCGTATTCGCCGATCTCGGTTACCCGCTCCTGGTCGGCACTTCGCGGAAGTCTTTCATCGGGATGATTACGGGCGACGAAGCGGAGGAGCGCCTGGGAGGGACGATTACCAGCAGTCTTGTCGCCGTGATGAAAGGGGCGCGCATCGTGCGGGTGCACGACGTGAGGGAAGCCGTACAGGCTCTGCGCGTGCTGGAAGCCATCAATCAACCGGACCGGTGGGAGGCATAGCGATGTTGTTCAAAATCGGC
>JALUUP010000275.1 GCA_027021285.1 Bacteroidota bacterium
GAACGACGATACGACGGAATCGTTGCAACCGCCGTCAATGGGCGCCTGTATGACACCGTCCTCGAAGATTGTGAAGTTCGGGAGGCTGAGGCCGGTGACGGTGGAGCCTCCGTCCGTTACCCGCACTTTGAAGGCGACTTTCGGATATGCCTGCACGGAGAATGAATCGATGGCGATCTGGAGTTGCGAGACAGCCGGAGCGGTTACAGTGCCAAGAAGTAAAACCAGAAGCCAAAGCCGAATATGGAAGTGTTTCATTATTCCCTCACCTGCCTGAACGTCGTTGTGAAGCTCCCCCGAAAAGTGAGAGTTTTTTGATGAAAAAGCAAGGTCGAGGGTGTGGAAATCCTGAATTTTGGATTCCCGATTTCTATTGCTTACTGACAGCATGTGATTTGAGACAACAGGACGAGGAGAAGGAGGGACAAGGGAAGGGTTCGTGAGTATTCGCCATTTCATTATAAAATCAACATTCGGCATTGAGAATCGTTCTATGCGCCCCGGCCCGATATTACTTGTTCGTGGTGTCTTCTCCAGTCGTCTTTTTTGCCTTCCAGTTCTGTCTGGTGTAGTTTTGAAACATGATTGCTCGTTGCATTGCTGTGCTTTTGCTTTTTGCGCTCGAGTCGGCTCGTCTCCCTGCGCAGGAACTACCGGTCTATCAAAACGGTGTCGCCGTCGCCGCAGACTCGCTCGTGTCCGCGATCGGGATTGATGTGCTGCGCCAGGGAGGGAACGCCGTGGACGCCGCCGTGGCCATGGGATTCGCCCTGGCTGTTGTCTATCCGGGGGCAGGCAACATCGGCGGTGGTGCGTATCTCGTCATGCGTCTCGCCGACGGTCGCGACATCGCTATCGACGGACGGGAAGTAGCGCCCGGCAAGGCCCGGCGTGACATGTACCTGGACGAGAACGGCGACGTGATACCCGGTAAATCGCTGCTCGGGCCCATTGCGTCCGGGGTGCCGGGAACGGTGGATGCCCTCCTCCTGGCGCTTCGCAATTACGGTACCATGTCCAGGTCCACGGTCATGGCCCCAGCCATCCGGCTCGCCCGCGAAGGGTTTGCCGTTCATCCCCGGCTTGCCCGTCAGGTCGCGTTCTACAGGGACGGGCTTGAACGCTTCCCTGCAACGTTGGCCATGTTTTCCACGGATTCAGGCTTGATCCGCGCCGGGTCTGTTTGGAAGCAACCGGACCTGGCGGCGACGTTGGAGCGCATCCGCGACGAAGGCCGCGACGGGTTCTATCGGGGCCTAACGGCAACGCGTATCATGGAAACCATGGAAAAATACGGCGGCATCATGACGCTCGAGGACCTGGCACGGTATCGCGCGATGGTGCGTGCGCCCGTGCGCGGAACGTACCGCGGCTGCGAGATTCTTTCCATGCCGCCTTCAAGTTCGGGTGGAGTGGCTCTCATAGAAATACTGAACATCTTGTCAGGGTACGATATCCGGGGCATGGGATTCGGTTCGGCCGCCGTCGTGCATCTCATGGCGGAAGCGTTTCGGCGGGCATTTTCCGACAGGGCCGAGTTCCTTGGCGACCCGGACTTCGTACCGGTTCCAACAGCAAAACTCGTTTCCAGGGGTTACGCCCGCGAGCGGGCGCACACGATAGCGGACACCGCGACTCCGAGCGCCCTGGTAGGCGGCTTGCCCGTGAACGTGGAGGAAGGAAGGCAGACGACGCACTACGCGGTAGTGGATCGGATGGGAAACGCCGTGTCCGTGACAACCACGATCAACTCCATCTTTGGAAGCAAGTGCGTGGTTGAAGGAGCGGGGTTCCTGCTCAACAACGAAATGGACGATTTCAGCGCAAAGCCCGGCGAACCCAACCAATTCGGGCTGATCGGCAACGAGGCCAACGCCATTGCGCCGGGCAAGCGTATGCTCAGCTCCATGGCCCCTACCATCGTGTTGAAAAACGGCGAACCCTGGCTGGTTACGGGCTCCCCGGGCGGATCGCGCATCATCACTACCGTGGCACAGGTGATCGTAAACGTCATCGATTTCGGGATGAACATACGGGAGGCGATTGCCGCGCCACGCGTGCACCACCAGTGGCTGCCGGACCGGATCGAATACGAGCCGGACGCGCTGAGTGAGCCGGTGAAGGCGGAACTCCTGCGAAGAGGACATGCGCTATACGAAGTCGGGCCCTTTGGACGTGCGGAAGGAATTTTGCGCGTTTCAACAGGTTGGACGGGGTTCAGCGATCCACGGGGGTACGGCGAAGCGGCGGGATGGTGAGCCGAACGGCGAGACGTCGCATAACGGCACTGAATCACCAGCAAGAGGAGCTCTTGCGGGAGCGCCGCGAAATGTCTCCTCAGGAC
>JALUUP010000276.1 GCA_027021285.1 Bacteroidota bacterium
GGTCGAGAAACGATTGTACGAAGGGGAAAGAAAGAACATTACGGCTAGAATCTCGACGCATGGGATCGGTTTGACGTACGCACTCAAACGGCGGCTGTCACTGGTCGGCGTTCTGAAGAATTTCATCCTGGCTCAACTTGATCAACATCCCTTCATCCCGAAGCGGGAATTCGAATTCCTTGCCGAGGGTCTTTCCGGAACAGCCACGGGCATCCGTGACATCGCGCTGGCGCCTGGTGGAACCATACAATACGTTTTTCCGCGCGAAACCAACAAGGCAGTTCTCGGCTACGTTCCTTCAAGAGATCCCAGACCGTATATCCGGGAAGATGTCCGTCGCGCAATCGAGACTCGTGATATTGTCGTGAGTTTACCCAACAAACTCGTTCAAGGGGGTAGTGGAATTATCGCGCGCCAGGCAGTATTTGTCAACGACATGTACTGGGGACTGGCAAACGTCGTCGTCGACATCGACTCGCTGCTTCAAGAGGCGAATCTCCTGCCAAAGCCACAAGGGATCAATGTAGCATTACAGGATCAAAAAGGCTCTGTTTTTTTTGGCGATTCATCGGTTTTTACCCTGCAACCTGTTACGTATTCCATCTCTCTTCCGGAAGGCACGTGGAAACTGGCGGCAATACCTGCTTTGGGATGGACCGCAAGTTACAGCGAACAGCTGTTGGTGGTCCGCTCCCTGAGTTTGCTCGTTGCTTTTCTTCTCTCACTGGTTGTATTCCTGATCGTAAATCGTCAGGTGCGCCTTGCCGAACGCGTTCAGCAGCGAACGCGCGACTTACACGAAAGCGAAATGCGATACCGCGCAATCATCGATTCGGAGCCGGAGTGCGTCAAGCTGCTGGACGACGAATGCCGCCTCATCTCGATGAACAAAGCCGGCCTGGCGATGCTTGAAGCGGATTCCGAAGACCAGGTGCGGGGAAAATCGGTTCTGCCGTTTATCGCGCCCGAGCATCGCGAGGCGTTCTACGCCTTCAACAGGCAGGTTTTCGAAGGCACCGAGGGGAGCCTTGAATTCTCTTTGACAGGTCTCAAAGGTACCCGGCGGTGGATGGACAGCCGTGCCGTGCCTTTGCGCGATCTTTCCGGCAACGTCACTGCTGTGCTGGCCATAACACGCGACGTGACGGAAAAGAAAAAAGCAAATGAAAAAATGCGTGCCACGCTCGAGGAAACACGGAGACACCGGCAAAACCTGGAGGCATTGCTCGAAGCCGCCCGGGCCGTACTTGCCGACACCGAACTCCTTCACCTCGCAAAACAAATATTTACCTTATGCAAAAAAAGCGTCGGTGCAACAGCAGGTTGCGTTTCGTTGGTGAATGACGATGGAGAACATGACGGCTTACTTTTTCTTGACACCGGCGATAAAGATTGCAATATGCCTCCTGATCTCTCGATGCCAATCAAGGGGTTTGCCTTGCATGTTTATCAACGCGGCAAAGCCATCTTCGAGAACGATTACCAACATTCACGATGGGACAAGCCGTTACCTGACGAGCACGTCAGCCTGGACAACGTTCTCTTCGCTCCCCTCCAGTATCATGGTAATATCGTTGGACTCCTGGGCCTTGCCAATAAAACAGGCGGATTCAACGAAGCGGACCTTCGCCTCGCGGAAGCGTTCGGGGAAATGTTTTCCATCGCCCTTCTCAACAAGCGAAACCTGGAAGCCCTGGAGCAGAGCGAGTCGCGGTACCGGTCGGTCGTTGAAAGTGCGAACGACGCGTTTATAACCGCGAACGAAGAAGGAATCATCATGGATTGGAACCGGGCAGCCGAAAAAATCTTCGGGCACTCCCGGGAGGAGGCAGTACATCTTTCCATACTGGAGTTGATGCCGGAACGATTTCGCCAACGACATTCAGAGGGTATGGAGCGTCTTCGCTCCACCGGCATATCCAGTATCATCGGCACGACCGTCGAGATGACAGGATTGCGAAAAGACGGAAAAGAGTTTCCCCTTGAGTTATCCCTTTCCTCCTGGAAGGGCAAAGATGGAAAAACATTCTTTTCAGCGTCGATACACGATATAACCGAACGAAAACAAGCCGAGACAGCGTTGCGGGAAAGCGAGGAACGCTACAGGCGCCTCGTAGAACATTCGCCGGACGCTATCGCGGTCCACAGCGAGGGAAAAATTGTTTTCGTTAATTCCGCTGCAGTCAAGCTCATAGGGGCGAACAGCGCAAGTGATATTATCGGAACGCCGATAGTAAACGTCCTCCACCCGGAGCACAGGGAACTTGTCATCCAGCGCATCCAGCATGCCATGAAAACGAATTCCCTCCTGCCCCCGCTCGAGGAAAAGTTCCTGCGGTTGGACGGCCAGGTTATCGACGTCGAGGTTGCATCGATGCCTATTACATTCCTGGGCAAACCCGCCATGCAAGCGATTGTGCGCGACATTTCAAAACGAAAACGAGCGGAACAGGCGCTGAAAGAAAGTGAAGAACGATACCGCTTCCTTTCCAGGGCAACGTCGGAGGGAATTATCGTGCATCAGGGAGGGGAAATTATCGACGTCAATTCAAAAGCGTCAGAATTGTTCGGCTATACAAGGGAAGAGCTCCAGTCGATGAACGTCCTGGAATTGACTGCTCCCGAATCCCGTGAAGACGCGCTCCGTCGCCTTGAACAGCGAACGGAATATCGAACGGAAGTGGAATGCATACGAAAAGACGGCTCGCAATTTACTGCGGAAATCATTCCCCGAAACCAGACCTATTATGGCAAGCCTGTGCGTGTCGTCCTGGTTCACGACATCACGGAAAGGAAAAAGACGGAAGAGGCCTTACAGGAAAGCGAGAGGAAGTATCGTGCCCTGTTCCGTTTTTCCAACGACGGGATATTCCTGCACGATCTGGATGGAGTTATCCTGGATGTCAACGAGCGCGCATTGCAGATGACCGGGTACACTCGAACAGAGTTGCTGTCCATGAATGTAAAGGATATTCATCCACCCTCAGTGGCAGATATTTCACGAAAAGCATTTGAGACCATTCAGCGCACGGGCCAGGTCCGGTTTGAAATTGCATTTCGAAAAAAGAATGGCAGCGTTTTCCCCGTCGAAATTTCCTCCAACATTCTGGAAATCCATGGACGCACTGTTGTACAGGGGATGGTACGCGATATCACGGCGGCCAAGCACGCTGAACGCGCTTTACGCGAAAGCGAACAGCGGTACCGTATCCTGTCAGAGGCTTCACCCGATGCCATCTACATCATCAATCGCAACGATACAATTGAATACATGAACACACATGCCGCCCGCCTCCTGCATTCGACGCCGGAAGAGCTGATTGGCAAAGCGCGATCTTCCCTGTTTCCACCGGCTGTATCAGAGCGGCAGAAACGGGATATCGATCAGGTGTTCCGGACAGGCAACGGGCGCCTCGTCGAACATGTCAACAAGTTCGATAACGATTACGAGGTGTGGCATAGCACATACCTGGTCCCGCTGAAAGACGGGCACGGAGAAATACGCGCCGTTCTCGGGGTGTCCCGCGACATTACCGCCATGAAGCAGGCGGAAAAGGCCTTGCGCGAGAGCGAGGAACGTTTCCGGACGGCTTTCCATACCAGCCCGGATTCCATAAACATCAACAGGCTTGAAGACGGGCTCTACGTTGATATCAACGAAGGGTTCACCGAAATTACAGGGTACACGCGCCAGGACGTAATTGGAAAAACCTCGCTGGAAATCAACATCTGGAATAATATCGAGGACAGGAAACGATTGGTCGCGGGATTGAAGGAGAAAGGATTCGTAAACAACCTCGAAGCCGAGTTCCGTATGAAGGATGGACGTATCGTCACCGGTCTCATGTCCGCGAGAGTCATCATGCTGGACAACGTCCCACATACTCTCTCAATTACCAGGAATATCGAGGAACTCAAGCAGGCTCAACGGGCCCTCGAGGAAAGCGAAAAGCGGTACAGGGAGTTTTTCCGGGATGACCTGACCGGCGACTATATCAGCGCCGTGGATGGACGCTTGTTGGATTGCAACCCCGCGTTTCTGCGCATCTTTAGTTTCAAATCTCGCGGAGACGCGCTCCGTACAAATGTGCACAGTCTTTACCGAGACGATAGCGACCGGGAACGTCTGCTAAAAGATGTAAAAGAAAAAGGCAAGGTTACTCGGCGGGAACTGCCCATGAAGACTGTCCAGGGGAACAACATCGTTGTCGAAGCCAACATGGTCGGGGAATTCGATTCCAACGGCGAACTCGTGCTTCTGAAAGGCTACCTCGTCGATATCACACGACGGCGCCGCGCGGAAGAACAGCTCAAACACTACAACGAAGAACTCCGCCGGCTCTCCGCGCATCTGCACAGAATTCGGGAAAAGGAGCGCGGCGCTGTCGCCCGCGACATTCACGACGAACTGGGACAGGCGCTGACAGCGATCAAGATCGACCTTGCCTGGATGCGTAAACGTACCCGAAGCCGCGTTCTTCATGATAAAATCGAAACGTTAGTTCATATAGTGGACCAGACACTCCAGTCAATGCGCCGTATCGTTACCGCGCTTCGTCCCGGTATCCTGGACGACCTCGGGCTGGAAGCGGCTCTGGAATGGCAAGCAGGAGAGTTTACAAGACGGACAGGTATCACGTGCGATCTCCAAATAAAAGCGAGGACTTCAACTTTATCAGGCGAACACGCCACCACGTTGTTCAGGGTATTCCAGGAAGCGCTTACGAACACCGCGCGCCACGCCGGAGCCTCTGTCGTCACCGTTGGACTAAAGCGATCCGGATCGAACCTTATCATGAACATCCATGATAACGGAAAGGGAATTGATAAAAAACAAATGAACGAATCAGGACGATTCGGTATTATAGGCATGCAGGAACGGGTGCGTTCGCTCGGCGGGACGTTTTCCATCAAGGGACAAAAAGGGAAGGGAACAACTCTCACTATTTCACTTCCCCTGGCAAGCACAGAGTAGAACGCGAACAGCGTGTAACGAAAAAAGATGGCAATGCTACTTTAACGGACAGGAGTCGGGCAATGGCGACACTCACACTTTCTCTCTTGATCGCGGACGATCACCCTGTTGTGCGACAAGGATTGAAGCGTATCCTGAATGAAACCCCCGGCCTTTCGGTAACCGCCGAGGCTTCCAACGGAGCGGAAGCGTTGGACGCGGTTAAGAAACAGGCCTTCGATGCCGTGCTGTTGGACATATCGATGCCGGGAATGAGCGGATTGGATGTGTTGAAACAAATACGACTCCTGAAACCAGACCTTCCCGTGCTTGTTCTCAGTGTTCATCCGGAAAGCCAATACGCCCTTCGCGTATTGAAAGCGGGAGCCTCCGGCTACATCTCCAAGGATGAAGACCCGGACAAGCTCATCGAGGCTGTGCGCCTTGTCATTCAAGGGAAAAAATACATCAGTCCATGGATGGCAGATAAACTCGCCGATGATGTCGTGAAACGCAGAGAAGGTGAAGTTCATGAACTCCTGTCTGACAGGGAACTAACCGTCCTGTGTATGATCGCAACAGGAAAAACAGTGAGTGCAATAGCAGAGGAATTGAATCTCAGCGTCAAGACCATCAGCACGTACCGCTCCCGCCTGCTAAAAAAAATGGGGATGGCGACAAATGCCGAACTCACGCACTACGCAATTGTCAATCATCTCGTTGACTAATTCGTTTACCTTTCTTCAACATTCCTATTTCAGATTCACAAACCAACCATTCCACAGCCCCTCATCTTCTCAATTTTCATAGCGGATGACACAATCACGTCCAAAGTCACCGATTGCTTCGGGCTTCGCCCTCGCAATGACTGGTTTTTAGAAATTCCCATACCTAATATCAGTTCACCGTCTTCAAAGCATGTAGGACATTTTCTGACACGATAATCAGGTTTTGTCTGATTGTCCAGGGGAGCGTCCTGGCGTAAGTTCCATACGAATAATTCTTCCAACCATTGGGCCAAGAAGGATGAAAATATTTATCGTTGACGATTCAATTCTCATCCGGGAGCGTTTATCAGGAGTTATTCATGAACTTCCTTTTGCCGAAATCGTGGGACATGCAGGGGATATGCAACAGGCGCTCGAAGGAATCGAGCGATTGCGTCCGGACGTCGTTCTCCTCGACATCCGGTTGCCCGGCGGTAGCGGACTGGACATCCTCCAGACGATTCGAGCCTCGTACCCGGGGATGAAAGTCGTCATTCTGACAAATTATTCGTTTCCCCAGTACCGTGAACGAGCCGTCGAACTCGGTGCCGATGCATTTCTTGAGAAAGCCCTGGAATTTGAAAAAATCATGGGGGTGCTTGAAAAATTGAATTCCCTGTCACACCGCTCTCCCACAAACGGTCCCACTTAAAAGTAATGTGGCTGAAAATATGGCTTGTCAATACATTCCGGAACCTCTTTTCACGCATTCTATGGCTCCGGGAAACAGAAGGTGAAGAAAGACGTCGCACGGAATCCAGCGCCTTCATCGAATACAGTAATGACCCGGTATTCAGCGTTGCTCCGGACGGCGTCTTTCAACACCTGAACAACAGCGCGGCACGCTTGTTCGGGGTTTCCGCCGAAGATTATCAAGGAAAAACCGTCCATGATTTGTTCCCCCCGGATGCTGCAAAACAATATATGCAAATGATACATCGGGTTTACACAACCGGCGATCCCTTGAAGAAACGAGCGCAGGTATTAATTCAAAGCGCAAAACAATGGTTTGAAAATGTAATGATTCCCCTGAAGGACTCTCACGGAAATGTCGTACGAATTGTATGGAGTGCAAAAGATATAACAGACAACGTGCGAATCAACGAACAATTGAACAACGAAAGAAATAAATTCGAAAAAGCCTTCTCACATGCTGCTATTGGCAAAGGTCTGGCTACGCCGAACGGTCGCATCATCACCGTGAACCAGGCGCTGTGTTCAATCCTGGGGTATTCACAGAACGAGCTTCAAGGTATGTCGTGGCGAGAGCTTGCCCATCCTGATTACCAGGAAAAACTACTGGCAAACTTCACGAAGATCCTCAATGGAGAACATGCTTCATTCTTTGATGAAATCCGGCTCGTTCACAAGGACGGAACCGACGTTTGGGTGGATCTCAACCTCGTGCTCATTCGCGACGGCGATGATCGCCCCCTGTGTTTCGTTGGTGACATTGTCGACAGAACAAAACAGAAAAAGGCACTAGAGTGGAACTCGCACCTAAACAGTGTCTTGCAAGCTATTCGTTCGATAAACAAGCTCATCACCCAGGAAAAAGACCTCCATCAACTTCTTCGCGAAGCATGCAAAGCGCTCGTACGCAATCATGGCTATTCCAGCGCCTGGATTGGCTTGCTGAATTACGACGGGACGATGGACGTCGCCTACGAGTCGGGTCTTGGGCCAATCTTTACACCCTTGAAACAACAGTTGGCCGTTGGAGAATTAAACGAGTGCGCCAGGAGAGCTCTGGCTCAATCCGGCGTCATCTGTATAGAAAACCCGGAATCGGAATGTTTCGATTGTCCCATGTTGGGAAAGGAATCAAATCGCCGATCATTAGCAACGCGACTTACACATAATGGTCGTACGTATGGCATCATCTCAGTATCAATACCAGCCGAATTTGCGCCCCTCGTCCCAGAGCATGAATTGCTGACAGAGGTCGCCAATGACCTGGCCTTCGCCCTCGATCACATCGAACTCGAACAAAAACGCCGGGAAATGGAACGACAGCTCAAGGAGCGCGAGGAAATATTCAGGAGTATCAGCACCGCCGCCCAGGACGCCATCATCATGATGGATCACAAGGGAAGGATCAGCTTTTGGAACGAAGCCGCACGCAAAATATTCGGCTATTCCGCTTCCGAAGTTATCGGGAAGGATCTACATGCGCTTCTCGTTCCCGAAGATCTTCGGCAATCCTTTCTTTCCTCGTTTCCCCGCTTCCTGGAAACAGGCGAAGGAAATTTTATCGGCTCCATCGTTGAATGTGAATCAATAACGAAAGATGGCTCGCGCATCGTTGTGGAATTGTCTCTGTCCTCCATGCAGTTGTTCAATCAGTGGCACGCCGTTGGGATTATTCGCGATATAACGGACCGCCGCCGGAAAGAAAAAGAACTACGGGAGGCAAAAGAGCATGCGGAACGATCAGAACAATTCAAAGATGCATTTATCGCCAATATTTCCCACGAGATCCGGACGCCTCTCAACGTTATCCTTGGCTACACCGGCGTGATCGCAGATGTTTTTCCTGAAAATTTCTCGGACGAAGTCCGACCATTTCTGGAAAACATCGAAAACGCGGGAATGCGTCTCATGCGCACAGTTGATTCCATCGTAAATATCTCCCGCATGCAAGTCGGAGATATTCCTTTCAAAGTATCACTTGTTGATGTCAACGTCCTGTTGGAAGAAATCATTGAAAAGATGCGGGATCTCGCTCAACAAAAACAGCTTGATCTCCTTTTTAGAACTACTGTTGATTACGCTACCATCGATGGCGATGCGTTTCTCCTTTCCCTCGTATTTGATAACGTTATCGACAACGCTATCAAGTACACAAACAAAGGCTCAGTAATAGTTCACCTCTTTAAAAACCAGAACAACGCTCTCGTTATTGAAGTCTCGGACACCGGCATTGGAATTTCAGAGGATTACTTGCCCGTAATATTCGAACCGTACACACAGGAGGAAATCGGTTACAGCCGAACGTACGAAGGAATCGGACTCGGCCTTTCGTTGACACAAAAGGTGATCGAGCTTCATCGAGGAACCATTACCGTGCAGAGCAGGAAAGATAAAGGCACAACGTTTACCATTACATTTCCTGCCGACATTGTGCATCAACTGAATGCACACAAAATCGAAACCGCGTCAAACCGCTAACCGGCCGTTGAGGCTACCTGATATTCCTTTTCGTTGTTTCTTTCAACTCGAAGAGGATGCTTGTGTCTGCGAGCGACGCTTTAACGTTTGCAGAAGCACTTTTCCCGGTCCCGTCAACTTGGTCATAAACAAACCCTCGCCACCGAACAACAGTTTCCGGCATCCGCCAACCCCTTTGATATCGTAATCCACGCCTTCGGCGAACGCTGCGAGATGGCCGGTGCTCACCAGGATCGTTTCCCGTGCTTCGAGGATCTTCTCCTCAAAATCCCCGCTGGCATGGATGAGCACGAATCCCTGCCCCGAGACTTTTTGCAACAGCAGCCCCGAGCCGCCGAAGAACGCGGCGCCTGCCTTCCGGGCGATAGTCACGTCGATATCGATTTGCTCTCCCCATGCGGCCAGAAACGAGCCCCGTGTGGTGATGACCGGCCCGTCCGCGAGATCCCATACCATGATATGACCGGGCGCATTGGTGGCAAGCAGGACGACCTGTTCCGGTTTCTGCGCTGTGATCCGGGTCAGGGCTATACCTTCTCCAGCAAACGACCGCTTGACCGCGCCGGACAAACCACCGGGAACCTTCAGCTCCCAATTCACACCATCCGTGTATGTCATGATCGCTCCACGGCTGGACCATACCGTTACCCCCGGTCCGAATTCGAGGCGTGCAAACTGGGCTATCTCTCCGGAAATCGTGTACTTCATTGCGCGTCTCCCTGTTGATAGAAAAGCGTGTGAGTAAAAGGTAAGAAGATATTCCACGGCGGCAAATTCGGGGCCGGGGCGAATGCCATCCAGCCGTCTCGCGATATTACCGAACCTCTGTTAGGCGAAAGACGGCAGGAAACGTATTTTCAACCAGAAGGATTGCATGGAATAATGACGGACAAGACACAAAGCAAACCACACGTTGTCGAAATTACCGCGCTTCTCTTCTGGTGTTTCCTGATTTTCTTCCGGCTCGGCATCGGCGAACTCCAGTCGTGGGACGAAGGACTGTACGCGGTGCGCGCCCGCGCCTGCCTCGAGTTCAATACATGGCTCGATCAAACGGATTACGCGGCCGGAGAGTTGTACTCGTCATCTCATCCGCCGCTCGGCGTGTGGTTGACCGCCGCTTCGTTTGCCGCCTTCGGCATCAACGAATGGAGCGCCCGCCTGCCTGCGGCCCTGGCGGGAGCCCTTCTTATCATCACGCTCCATTTCTTCCTTCGGAAACGCTTTTCGATGACCGCCGCCCTTATGGGGAGCGGTTCGCTCGCACTCGCCTTTCACTTCCTCTGGTACAGCCGGCACGGCCAGCTCGATTCATTGCAGCTGCTTTTCACGGGGCTGGGGTTCTTCTTCTTCATTCGCCTTCTTGAACACAGGCGTTCTTCCGACGTCCTATGGTGCGGCGTGTTTCTTGGATTATCACTCTTGTCAAAATTTCTCGTTTCCGGTCTGGCCATCGCGGCCTGGTTGCCCGCCCTGTGGATTGCCGAAAACCGTTGGGCGAGAAAAGCGTTTCCTGTTTCCCTCTTGATTGCGTTTGCTGTTTCCGCCCCGTGGTACATCTTCATGGCTGTTTCCCATCCCGGATTCCTGTCGCACCTCGTGGGCGCGGTGCAGGCAATTACCCTGACGGGATACACGGCGCTTCCCTCCCGGGCATGGTGGTATTACTTCAACCAGGTTCTGATCGCTCTCCCCTTGCTG
>JALUUP010000277.1 GCA_027021285.1 Bacteroidota bacterium
CCGGTGTGAACCCGCGGCGGGCAGATCGACGTCCAGTTCACCCTTTGGGGTAAGAATGGCCGCGCGCTCCAGCGTATTGATGAGCTCCCTGATGTTGCCGGGCCATGAATGCTCCCGGAGGCGCTCCAACGTCTTCTCGCCGAGGAACCACGGCCCGCGCCCGGTCCGCTTTCGCAGCGACTCCAGGAAATCCCGCGCAATGACCGGGATATCCTCCACTCGCTCGCGCAGCGGCGGGAGCGCGACCGGAAAGACGTTCAAGCGGTAGAAGAGGTCTTCGCGGAAGGCGCCCTTCGCGATGGCTTCTTCGAGGCGGACATTGGTGGCGGCGATGATCCGGACGTCCACCTTCACGGTGCGGTCGCTGCCCAGTGGCTCGAAGGTGCCTTCCTGGAGAACGCGCAACAGGCGCGCCTGGGCACCGAGCGGCAGGTCGCCGATTTCATCGAGGAAGAGCGTACCCCCGTTGGCGATGGAAAACCTGCCCGCGCGATCCGCGTCCGCCCCGGTGAACGCGCCCTTCTTGTGTCCGAACAGCTCGCTCTCCACCAGGCGCTCGGGCAGGGCGGCGCAATTGATAGTGATGAACGGCTGCCTGCTCCGGCGGCTCCACCGGTGTATGGCGCCCGCCAGCACCTCCTTGCCCGTCCCCGTTTCCCCGGTGATGAGCACGGCGGCGTCCGTTTCCGCCACCTGCTTCGCCATGGCCACGATCCTGCGCATGGCCTCGCTCCTGGTGTGCTCTATCAGCTCGCGGGCGTCGGCAAACCCCGTGGCTTCCTCCGCCAGCAGCACGTTGCGGGCTTCCACCTGCCGCCGGTACCGGCTCAACAGCGACGCCTGCTCCGCCGCCACGATGCCCAGGGAAATGATCTGCCCGTAGATGCTGGCGATGTTGACGACCTCGGGAGCGTACAGGCCGCACGTCCTGTTGTCGAACGTCATGACGCCGATGGACCTGTCCCCCGCGAAGAGAGGAACTACCATGCACGAATGGCCGTCCGGCAGATCGAGTATGCCGTGGTAGGGGTCGCCTTCCTCGCCCGCGTGGTCGTTCTCGGTGAGAATGCGCGCCCGGCGGCTTTCGAGCACACGCCTGATGGTGGGAAAATCCGACAGGGCCAACCGGTGTTCGAGGATTTCCTTGCGAGCGAGAGGACCGCGGGCCACCCGGACCTTCAGAAAGTCCCCGGTGATCTCCAGCACCGCGGCCAGGTCGTACGGGATGACCTCGGCCAGGTAGTCGAGCGAATTCGTGATCAGGTCATCCACACGGGTAAGGTGACCGGCAAGCGCCGTGATTTCTTTCAAATCGGCAGTGAGATCGATGAAATTTGTCCTGGACATGCGTGCTTCCTCTTCAGGTTAACGATATATCAGTAATCATCAACAACTCTATCCCTGAAATCGTGCCATTATCGCCGATATTTCCATATCATGAAATGTACGAAAACATCTCCATGGTTCCACCGATAAAGCGCCAACAATAAATCGGTGGATACCGATATTCCGGTGGTCGGAAAACGACGCTATAGTCGAAACGGCCCGTTTTCAACGACTTTGCGCCTGGCACGGTACATGCGATGTATGATCATGAACGAGACCCTTGAAGGCAGCTTCGGGCAGTGGATCTTGAGATTACAACGGTCTCGAAAACAAGCACGCACAAACTGATCGTTAAACATTCATACGGAGAATGCACACATGAAAACAATCGGCGACACGTTCCCGGAATTCAGATTGCAAGCCGTGGTCAGCACCGACCCGGGCAAGGAGTTCAAGCACATCAGCAACACGGACTTTGCCGGAAAATGGGTGGTCGTTTTCTTCTGGCCCAAGGATTTTACTTTCGTGTGTCCCACGGAAATCGCGGAATTCGGCCGGCGGTACGGGGACTTCCAGGATCGCGGCGCGGACGTGTTCGGGGTCAGCATCGATTCCGAGTACGTTCACCTCGCCTGGCGCAATTCCCACCCGGACCTGAAGGACCTCCCCTTCCCGATGCTGGCGGACATCAAGCGCGAGCTTTCTACAGACCTGGGCGTGCTGCACCCTGATGAAGGGGTCGCCTTGCGCGCCACGTTCATCATCGATCCGGAAGGCGTCATCCGCTGGGTCGCGGTCAACGATCTCAACGTGGGACGCTCCGTCCCCGAAGTCCTGCGCGTGCTCGACGCCCTGCAGACCGGCGAGCTGGTTCCCTGCAACTGGGAAAAAGGTCAGCCGACGCTGAATGCATAACGGACATTGGAACGAAAAACAAGAAAACCGGAGGATATCATGGAAATCAACACTGGAATCAACAACGACCTGAGAACAGCCATCACGGACGGCCTGTCG
>JALUUP010000278.1 GCA_027021285.1 Bacteroidota bacterium
GGGTTTCTCTTTTCGCAACCTCACGGTTTCACCTTGCGATAACAATCTTGCGTATTTGACTGACCACGTCTCCCCCCGTCAACCTCGCGGTAAACTTCAGCAGGTATGTGCCTCTTGCGGCAAGAGTGCCCGCGGCATCGAGGCCGTTCCATCGCACGGTGTGAACACCGGCTTTACGCTGTTCTCCGGAAACGAGGCTTACGATTTCGCGGCCCAGGAGATCGTACACCTTGAGATCCACGACGGCCGGAACTGCCAGGGCAAACGGAATGTCCGCCTCACGTCCCAACATACCCAACGGGTTCGGATATGCCGCGCCGAGTTCGATGTTCCCCGGCATTACGTCAACCGACACGCTATGACTGAGCGATTCCGTGCCATCGGTATCGATCTGCCGCAACCGGTAATTGACACCGCCGACTAATGTCCCGCTGCGCGTCCCGCCAAAGGGATTATCGATAAACGAATAATCCGTGCGGGAGCGACTATCGCCTTCACCAGCGACGAAAGTGATTCTCTCCCATTCACCATTATTAATCTGTCGCTCGATGTTGAACCCCAGGTTGGATTTTTCAGAAACGGTGGTCCATCGCAGGAGGACGCGACCATCGGGCAAGGATTCGCCGGTGAAGGACTCCAACTCGATCGGAACAACCAGCTTGTTGATGTTCAAGTATGTTTCACTGTAGTTCTCGTTGTCCTGCATGTTCCACATGAATGTCTCATCACTCGCCGGGGATCCTCCGCCGCTCATATATGGCAGTGTTTCCATGAAAATGATATCAACGGTGCCCGACGCATTGGCGACAACCATAAAGTTGATGTACATCAACTCGAAGAAACCGTCATTCAGAGCCTTACTTTGGCAATCCAGTGCCGGACTGAAGTACTGCGGATGCAATGGAAGCGCGCCACCGGTAATGCCATCCTTGTTGATGAATTCCCCCTGGGCGTTGAGACGCGGACTCCACCCCCCCCAGTATCCGTTTGCGTACCGTTTTTGCGTACTGTTATACACAAGCTTATTCGGGAACCAGACGTGAACACCGTACCCCCCAACGTATAACCCGCCGCCGCCGCGCTTTACATCGACGGCGACTTTTAACGGATTCCCAGGACCATTGACACACACGGTCCTCAAGCGCATGGTGAGATGGTCGGCGTCCGACGGCTGGGCAAAACCGTTCGACAGGTTCAGAGTCAGGACGACCGTAACAAGAATTGCTGTAGTAACAAGGCGCATGATAACCTCCAAGCTGGAATGGGCGGTATAATATTTTCGCACGGTTGCTTTCTCGGAGCGATTTGCAATCAATCTACATCATTTTCCCGTCAGCCGAAAGCGTCTTCCCCGGAAATGGAACTTCTCTGGATGGATGCTGAACGAGGCCTTATTCTTCCGACACGTGTTGTTCGATCTTCGTGACAAGTTGCTGCTTCGGAACTGCACCCACGATCATATCCACTGCTTCTCCGTTCTTGAATATCATCAGGCTGGGGATACTGCGGATACCGAACTGTACCGCGGTGTTCGGATTGTGATCGACGTCGAGTTTGCCCACCTTGAGACGACCGTCGTATTCCTGCGCAAGCTCTTCCACGACCGGGGCGATGACCCGGCACGGACCGCACCACACCGCCCAGAAATCGACCAACACGGGGATCGGGGATTCCAGGACTTCCTTTTGAAAGTTCTGATCGGTGATTTCGACTGGTTTCATTCGTTTAGACCTTTGATGTTATGTTATTGAGACTAGGTAAATATTCTGACATTGTTCTCCCCCATGATGGAGCGCAATCGCCGGAGAAGCTCGGCTGTCGGTTTCACGCTGTATTTCCTGGAAACAAGTTTCCAGCGCTCCGAAGCCCCATTGGCAACAACGAAATAACACGGACAGTTTCCTTTGACCGCCATTTCATCGAGAACAGCTTTGACCTGGTGAATAAGGTGCGCCGACGCGCTGGTCATCGGCACCTCGAACAGCAACCGCCGGGCGAGCTTCGGAATTGCTTCCTCGATTTCCATGATCTCGCTGGGAATCAACCGCAAGGAATCGCCGCTCGTTTCCACCCGGCCGATCAAAACGACAATGGCTTCGTTTCTGATCTTGTGCCCTTGTTCCTTGTACACGTCGGGCAAAAAAACGCATTCCGCCTTCCCGGTGAAATCCTCCAGCGACGCAAGGGCCATGGTCCTGCCGATTCGGCTCGTCTTGTTGCGAACGTTGGACAATACACCACAGACAGGAATGTCCTCGCCTTCGCGGTATGTCTCCGGTTGTCCCAACCTGATGGAAGAGAGTGCTTCGGCGTCGGTTCTCCATTTCTCCAGGGGATGC
>JALUUP010000279.1 GCA_027021285.1 Bacteroidota bacterium
CCCGAACCCGCAGTCCATCTGCCGGAGACGGCACAATCGCGGGAAATTCTCATCGACAGCGCGTTCGCCCTTCTCCAGCAGGTGCTGGAAAAACACCCCGAGTATCGTCGCATACTGTTCAGGGACCTCATCGCGGGCGGGGCCGTCGCTCCCGATTCGACCGCGGAAATTCTGCGCCTGTGGAACCTCAACATTCTTCCCTACCTGCCGCGGTATTCCGAGAGGTTTTCCTGGCTCCGCGAGCTGGATCGAAAGAGTTTCCTCTTCGGGCCCACGCTTCACCCGGTGCTGGGGCCGCGCCCGGAACAGAAGACGGGGATGATGATCGACATCCCGGCGTTTATAAAATATCTGAAAGGACTGCTGGAAGAATAGGTGCGCGCCGCTTCAGCCTGCGATGGCTTCCTTCAGACTTTCGCGGTTGGCTTCCACGGTGGCGTCGACGTCCGCCGGCGTATGCGCGCCGGAAATGAACGCCGCCTCGAACTGGGAAGGCGCCAGGTAAATCCCCCGCTCCAGCATGGCCCGGAAATACCGCGCGTACAAGTTGCGGTCGCAGGTTTGCGCGTCGTCCCAGTTCCTGACCCGCCTGTCGGTGAAGAAGAGGGTGAACATGGATCCCACGCGGTTCTGTGTGTAGGGGAGTCCCAGCTCTTCCAGGTTGGAGGCGATGCCCTGCTCCAGGCGGGCGGCGCGTTTTTCCAGCTTCTCGTAGAATTGCCCGTCCTCGTTGAGCATGGAAAGAGTGACGTAGCCCGCGGTCATGGCCAGGGGATTGCCGGACAGCGTTCCCGCCTGGTACATGGGACCGGCGGGGGCGACCATTTCCATGATGTCCCGCCGTCCGCCATAGGCTCCCACCGGCAGTCCTCCTCCGATGATCTTGCCCAGCGTTGTCAGGTCCGGCGTGACGCCGAACCGTTCCTGGGCGCCGCCCCGCGCCACGCGGAAGCCGGTCATGACTTCGTCGAAGATGAGGACGATACCTTCGGCGGTGCAGAGTTCGCGCAGGCCTTCAAGGAATCCCACGTCGGGCGGAACGGTGCCCATGTTGCCCACCACGGGTTCGAGGATGATGGCGGCGACCTGCTCCGGATGCGCCTTGACCAGCGCTTCCACCGATTCGAGATCGTTGTACCGCGCGGTCAACGTATCGCCGGCGATGGCCCGGGGCACGCCGGGAGAATCGGGGAGGCCGAGTGTCGCCACGCCGGAGCCGGCCTTGATGAGAAAGGAATCGCCGTGGCCGTGGTAGCAGCCTTCGAACTTGATGATCTTTTCGCGCTCGGTGTAAGCCCGGGCCAGGCGGATGGCGGACATGGTGGCCTCGGTGCCGCTGTTGACCATGCGGACCATTTCGATGGAGGGAACCATCTCGATGATAAGGCGGGCGATGTGGTTCTCGATTTCCGTGGGCGCGCCGAAACTGGCGGCGATCTCGACCTGCTGTTTCAGGGCGTTCACGACGCGTGGATGGGAATGCCCGAGGATCATGGGTCCCCAGCTTCCGACGTAGTCGATGTAGGTATTGTCATCGATGTCCACGAGGCGTGAGCCGCGCGCGCTTTTGAAAAAGATCGGTCCGCCACCGACGGCTTTGAACGCCCGCACGGGACTGTTCACCCCGCCCGGCATGAGAGTGAGGGCTTCGCTGAAGAGTTTTTCCGAGGTATGTGTATTCATGGCGGTGCGCTTGCAAATGGATTCTGGCGATACGGGCGGCAAGAATGACCGCCCCGATGGGAAAGATACGCAATGACCGCCGTCGAAAAAATCAGGGGAGTGGTTCGGATTTGAGATTTGGCGCTTCTTGAGGGCGGGCGCGGTTGTTTGCAGGCCAAAGACGGGAACGGAGAGGGCAAGACAAGGGGACAAGGAGAGGGGGTGACAAGGGGACAAGGAGAGGGGGTGACAAGGGGATAAGGGCCTTTTATCATCGAGATCGTCATTCCCGCGAAAGCGGGAATCCATACGTAAATCCTCTAATAACCACGGCCTGATTTTATTTATTGGGATGTCCTGGAAACCGTTGAAACGGTTACGAGAGTAGTTCTGGTTAACGTTCTCCCCACGGATAAATCCGTGGGCTGATGAGATTGCTCCATCAGCCAGCAGCGGACTCACAATGTCATGAATCCCAAGTCGAAGAAGTGTCAGGTCGAAGGTCCCAGGTTGGAAACTGAGACAGGCCAAAGAAACCTGTGTGCATCGTTTCATCGAGATCGTCATTCCCGCGAAAGCGGGAATCCATTCGCAAATCCTCTAATAACCACGGCCTGATTTTATTTATTGGGATGTCCTGGAAACCGTTGAAACGGTTACGAGAGTAGTTCT
>JALUUP010000280.1 GCA_027021285.1 Bacteroidota bacterium
AGCGCACGGGGTGTTGGCCGGGATCGAAGTAGCTGCCGCCGTGCTCAAGCTGGTCGATGACCGGTTGCGTTTCCATCGGGCCGTGCCTGACGGCAACCCGGTCATGCGGGGCATGACTGTCGCCACTGTGGAAGGGCCGTTGGCATCCATGCTTACCGCGGAACGGGTGGCGTTGAACTTCTTGCAGCGCATGTCCGGGATCGCCACGCTGACCTCCGCGTTCGTGAAGCTGGTGGAGGACACTACGGCGAAGATCGTGGACACGCGTAAAACAGCCCCTGGTTTGCGCGCCTTTGACAAGTGGGCGGTCCGACTGGGACGGGGGCATAACCACCGGTTCGGTCTCGACGACATGATCATGATCAAGGACAACCACATCGAAGCGGCGGGTGGGATCCAGGAAGCGGTGCGACTCTGTCTCATGAATCTACCCCAAGACAGGAGCATCAAGATAGAAGTGGAAACGAAAAACCTGCGGGAAGTTGGAGAAGTGCTTGGGTGTGATGGAGTGGACCAAATCATGCTGGATAATTTCATGCTGGAAGAAATGTCCCTGGCCGTGGGCATGATCAGGCGGCACAAGCCGGAGATGGTCATCGAGGCATCGGGTGGAGTGACGCTCGAAACCGTGCGGGCCATCGCGGAGACCGGAGTTGACGTGATATCGGTAGGAGCACTCACGCATTCGGTCGAGGCGCTGGACATATCGTTCAATGTTCAGCGGATAAAGTAGCTGTGTCCGTAGGATGATATCTTGTTCATCGCATGACAAGGACCAGGCGCGAAGAGGAGTAGTTCGCCGTCAAAAGACGAACAATATATGTTCCAGCGGGGACGAAACGCCCGTTGTCGGAACGGCCCTCCCACGTAGCGACGTAGCTCCCGCGCGGATATGACCCCGAAGCGATTTCCGCAACCTTCCTTCCCCGGACATCGAATACCGCCAGTGAAACACGTGCTTTCCGTCGCAGGGTGAACGGAACAGAGAGGTTCCCGCGACCGGCAGAGTATGGATTTGGATACACGGGATCGAGGGCGAACCGAACCGGCGTTTCCCCGTCGATGCCCACCAGCGGTTTTTGCCATACGGTTCGAACCATCAGGTCCCAGTTGCGAAGGGGTACGGGATTCTGTCCGAACGAGATGTCGTTGAACGAGTACCACGTGTTTTTCTTCAATCCTTCGCGCAGATCGGGCCACCTCGGACCTGTGAACAAGGCGGAATGGCTCATCCCCCCGTCGGGGACCTGGACCAGTCCAAGGGCTGAAGCGATGTTGTCGTCGTCCGTGAACCCGGCGTAGAGCGTGTCGCTCCGGTTGAACAGCACGTTGCTCCACGGTGCCAGTGAAACGTCCACGAAACTGCCTTGCGGGGTTTTCGCCCTGTTGACGGTAACCGGGATGGGTTGAATGATATTATCGGCGGGAACGCCGACGGAGCTTTTCCAGAGATGGAAGATGAAATCGCGTTGCGCGTCGGGCGGAGTGTTGGAGCCGGGGAGTTCCTGGTCGAAAGCTATCATCAGCCGGGCCGTGACCAGCGTACTGTTGGGAACGGGAACGAACGACACCGCCATGCCAGAACCGGGGCACACATCGTTGCCCAGCGTCAGGTAGGCGTATTTCCGGTTGTCTACAACCAGAGTGTCAGGGACGCCCCGGTCGTACGCGATCTCGGACGATTCGGAGTTGTCGCGCGCCTCGTACGAAACAACCTGGCTGCTGCTGTGATTCCGGTTGACGATGATAAACACAACGCTGCGATAAACGGCGTCGAATTTTACCCACGTATCCATCGGCAGGAACGAGACGGTGGTTTTCGTTCCGGTGTACGACACGGCGCATACCTGGAGGCTGGTTTCACCGGTAAACCGGACAAGGAAAGGACCGACGTTCGAAAAAGCGCAATAGCTCGCGCTCAATGCGGCCAGCGTGTCGGTCACTCGGGAAACGTTCGTGACACCGAACGTACGATTGGGGAGGGGATAGTACGGCGCGATGGGGAATTTGTATCCCCACCTGCGGGCGATGGACCTGTTCTGCACCTGGTTGGCAATGGCCCAGTCGATGAAAATGGAATCGACGGTGAGCTTGGGCGAAAGTTGGGAAAACACGTTGCCGAGACTGAGGAAACCTTTTTCGACGTCGCCGACGATGGCGCGGAAGATACCTTCGCCGAAACGGTCCTTGAGATAAAGAAAGAAATACTGCGCCCGGCTGTAATCATCGATGGGAGAGTCCGGGTTGACGGGCCAGGCGAGAAGAGGGACGTTGGTGTTTTTGAAATACCCGTATGGGCTTTCACCGGTAAAACCGCACACCAGCT
>JALUUP010000281.1 GCA_027021285.1 Bacteroidota bacterium
CCAGCGTTCTCGCCGGAATCCTCCTGCTCGTATTCGTATGCCGGGCCCAGAACAGCGTCACCGTTGCCACCGATCATTTTCTCCTGACGGCCGATCGAAACCTCCCGCGTGCGGACATTGCATGGATGATGGAAACACTGGAGCAAGCCCACGATCGACTGGCGAGGGAATGGCGTATCGTTTTCCCTCGCAAGGTTCCCGTGTACCTTCATGCAACCACTCGTGAATTCACTGCCGCCACCGGCATGCCCGGATACATGAAAGGTGCGACCGTTGATCGAACGATTCACCTGCAAGCGCCATCCATCCTCAAGCGATACACACCCCTCGCGATTATTATCCATGAGCTCGTGCACGCGTACGTTGCCGCTCCCGGTTCATCTCCCGTGCCCCGGTGGTTCGCCGAGGGAAGCGCGATCTACATTTCCGGTTCACCCGAGATTCTGCCTGTCCCGTCATCACCCTTGCCTGCATTCGATCGCCTGGACACCGCTCTCGATACTCATCAATATCGACGGCAACGGCAGGCGTATTCCGATGCACGGGAATACATCCAAAGGCTTGTCAGAATCGGAGGGAAGGAATCCCTGGCCAGGTTTTTGAAAGAGCTTCAGCGAAACTCCTTCGAACACTGTCTCGATACCGTTTTTCGTCTCTCCATCCCGGACATCGAACATTCGGCCGGGCGATGAAAAAACACACACCCCGGCACATCCTCTTCGTTTTCCTGGACGGTGTTGGAATCGGTCCTTCCGATCCGGCGATCAATCCATTTTTCGCCACTCCGATGCATTCGCTCCGGAAAATGTTTTCGGGCTGGTTTCCTTCTTCACGGTCGAGGAGACACGTAGGCAAGCATGCGGCATGCGTACCCCTAACCGTTACCATGGGTGTTCCAGGATTGCCCCAAAGCGGTACCGGACAATCCGCGTTGTACTCGGGACTGAACACCGCCAAAATCATCGGAAAGCATTTCGGGCCATACCTCTACTCATCGCTCAAGCCGCTGCTCGCCAGGCAAAACATCTTCCGGCGTATTCTGAATATCGAGCCGGGTTCATCTCTTGCACTGGCCAACGCCTTTCCACACCATTTCTTTACCTACCTCGAGAAGCACCGGGGCCGGTACGTGGCAGGTGTCTTCAGCGCCCTGCAAAGCGACCTGCCACTGCGCACGCTCCATCACTTGCGAAAACAGACAGCCGTTTCAACCGATCTGACGGGCAAAGGATGGCACCGCCTCGGTATCACCAACGCCCCCGTCATTTCCCCTTACGAAGCCGGTAAACGATTGGCGAAAATTGCCACACTGAATCGTTTCACCTTGTTCGAGTATTTCCTGACCGATAAAGCCGGTCACCAGCGCGACCGTTATGCTGCCGCACACTACATCGAAGAACTGGATGCTTGTTTCCAGGGGATTCTCGATTCCATGAATCCCCGTACACTTCTCTGTATTACTTCCGATCACGGGAATCTTGAGGATCTTCGCATCAAGACGCACACCAGGAACCCCGTCCCCTTGTTTCTCGTGGGCCCCGGCGCACAACGGATTGCTGGTAAAGTCCACACAATTACCGATATTACACCTGCAATAGTCGAACTAAGTACCGAAGCCGACTGATCGCATCCCGGGATGCACGACGATCATTTTCTTTCGGAAGTTACACTCAACCGCATGTTGAGCATGCCGGCTTGGAAGGCTGCAGTTTGTTTTGGTATCGGGATCATCCTGGGAGCGCAAATCGATATCCCTCCCGCCCTTCTACTTTCGCTCCTCGTGTTGCTCGGGATCGTTCTGCTATTCGTCCGGCGCAGGGAGCAAACGTTCACCGTGCTTTTGTTCGCGGCCCTGGTTACAGCGGGCGGTCTCTATTACCATGTGCGACAGAAACCCGTTCCCACCTCGCTTTCGCGCCTTGCCGATACACGAGAGAAAACCACTCTCCTTTGCACGGTTGAATCCTCCCCGGTCATAAGAAAGAAAGGCTTCTCGCTGTTCGGCAACGTAATCCGGGCCTGGAACGATTCGGGGTTCGTCACAACCGCGGGCCCGGTGTATATACGGTGGTACCCCGGTTACCGGGTGAAGTATGTAACGATCCCCGCGTATGGCGACACGCTACTCCTCACCGGCCGTCTTCGAACCGCGCGGAGCGCCCGTAATCCGGGCGAGTTCGACTTTCGAAAATACCTGGAACGGCATGGAACCGCTTTCAGGTTTTCCGCCTCCGGAAGAGGTTATCGCGCGCATGGCGCCTTTCACGGTTTCAGCATCAACAGGGTATTGAACCACGTACGAAACGGCATCAAG
>JALUUP010000282.1 GCA_027021285.1 Bacteroidota bacterium
CGAAGATTCCTCCACGCCGACGACCACGGCGTTTCCTTGCAGCGCGATCGTGGAGGGACTGCCGTCGGCGTTGTGCCGGATTTCAAGGTTTGCGGAACGCGCGCCTGTCGATGTCGGCTGGAACTTGACATCGATATCCCGCGCGGCACCCGCGTCCACCGTGAAAGGCGCTCCGTCGAGTACGTCGAACATCGAGGCATCGGTTCCGCTTACTGCGGTCGAGAAAACCCGCAAGCGACCCGGACCGGCATTTCGCAGGGTCACGTTCATCTGTTTGGACGACCCAATCTCCACATCACCAAAGTCCAGCGTCGTGGTGGAAAACGTGAGCGAAGGCGGCCCGGTAACGGAGAAATCGCCGGACTCCGCCAGGATCGAGGAATTGGCCGTACTGACAACCCGTATGCGCGCGTTATCCGTTTCCGAATCGGGCAGTTTCCAGGTGTAGCGACCGTAGGAGGCACGAACGGAGAGGATGATCGGCGTCCACGTGTTTCCGCCGTCGGAAGAGAATTCCAATCTTACGTTATCCACGCAGGTCGCCGTCCAGGTGATGGTGATGCTGTCGCCACGGGCAAAGGAATCTCCTGCAACTGGCTGATCTACAGAAATCTCGGGCGAACCTGTCTTAATGTAGGCGACGTTGCTCATGACGTTGCCGCAAGGCGACACGATCTCGCAGAAATACGGCCCCGCCCAGTTGTTGTCGTACGCGGGAATCACCAGGTCGGCCATGGGGCCGTCCTGCACGAGGTTACTGAATTTCCACCACCTGAAGCGCAGCTCGTCCCCTTCGACCTCGATGTGGAGGGCGACCCGCTTGCCTCCGCATCCCACAACGCTCTCGGGTTGTTTGACGATGACCGGTTTTTGCAGGATCCTCAGGGTAACGATATCCGATTTCTGTTCGCCGCAATCCCCTTTGACGACACAGAAATAGTTTCCTGAATCCGCCTTGGCTACGGCGTCGATCTTGAACGTGCTTGCAGTGGCTCCAGGTATCGGCGCGTTATTGAAATACCACTGATAAGTTATTGTACCGGAACCGGTTCCCGCGACATCGAATTCCACTCCTTCATTCTCGCACCGCACGCGGTCCACCGGCTGCTTCGTGATTTTCGTTCCAACCTTGATTTCGAACGACCCGCTCATCTCGGCGATGGGAGTTCCCACCCGCGAGTCGGATATGCGGATGCGGTATGCCGTTCCTGGAGGGAAGTCTTGCGGGATGCGCCAGCTCCAGGTTCGTGTAGCAGCCGGAACCTCCGTCACCAGCGTGGTCGAGTACGTCTGACCGTTGTCGTCCGAGAGATCGATCGTGACATACCCCACACCGGTGCTTGTCCAGCTGATGTCCAGCGCGCCGCCCTGGCATACAGATTCGCCGCCGGAAGGTGCCGTAAGGACAATGGAGCGGATGCTGCTCGTAATAGTGATGCACCGCGCGGCTTCCGCCCGAGAACGAATCCACGTCGCCACCCTGTTCCGGAACTCGTTTGTCTTCTTACTGCAGTAGCTCATGATTTCGCCGTTGATCTGCTTGGTACCGGTAAAGCACGTGCCGTCCTCTGCCTTTGCGCAGGAATCAATAGGCGGATTCCACCAGCACGAATGTGTGTGTCGTGAACCGAAGACGTGCCCGATCTCGTGGGCCATGACGCCCGTATTTCCCTTGATAAAATTATTGTTCTTGGAAAGACGCTGAAAAGCGTAGCCTCTCGTCGTGCTGCACAAGGCATCCAGCGACGCCAACCCCGCCGTTACTGCGTCGCCATAGCCCTCCAGGGTGTGCCGCGAAAGCAGCACGGCCAGCGTTCGTTCCACGTTGTCCATGTTCTGTGACCAGTAGCTCTTGAGCTGGCTGAGTCCGGCGCCCAGGCTCGTGGCATTGTACGGATCGTTTTCCGTTGCCCATACCCTCAGGTACGACAGTTCGAGCTTGATCGCGATATCCCGCTCGTAGATGGCCGAGACTTCCCCGAACCGCGCGATGATGTAATTTTCCGCCGCCTCCAGGCTCCCGAAATGCTGAAACAGCTCGTAATCGGCATCGATGGCAACTTTTGCCAACAAGGTATCGAGAAGTATTTCCGGGGCTACCTTGGGCTGGAGGCGGGGTGAAGGCGATTCGGTCAAAAACTCGTCCGCGTCGGTGATACCGCAAGCCGTCGGCTGCGATCCCGGCACCACTTCCCTGATCGCCAGCAGGCGGGAATCGCCGTCCGCTGGAAGCATGTCCAGCGAGAACTCCCTCCCTTCGAAACGCACCGTGCCGCTGAGACCGTTTGGATCGATGGCCAGGTACGCCCAC
>JALUUP010000283.1 GCA_027021285.1 Bacteroidota bacterium
AGAACTGGAGCAAGAAAATAAGAATAGAATCACTCGCCCTCGTCAGGCCGAAAGTTCTTCACTTCCTCCAGCACCGCGGCGATAATCTCTTCCTCTTTCAGCTTCCGTACCACCTCTCCTTTTCGGTACAGGATGGCGACGCCCTTTCCCGCCGCGATGCCGATGTCGGCTTCGCTTGCTTCACCGGGTCCGTTCACCACGCAGCCGAGCAATGCGATCTTCACTGGTTTTTTCACTCCGGCCAGGGCATTTTCCAGTTCGGTTGTAATGCGAAACAGGTCGACTTCCAGGCGACCGCATGTCGGGCAGGCGATGATCTCCACCCCGCGGGAAGCCAGACCGAGCGAACGGAGGATATCCTTACCCACTTCAACCTCGCGCACCGGTTCATCGGTCAGCGACACGCGAATGGTATCGCCGACGCCTTCAGCAAGCAGTGTCCCGATTCCCACGGCCGACTTGATGGTGCCAACGCGCGTGGTACCCGCTTCGGTCACGCCGAGATGCAGGGGATAATCGGTACGCGCCGCCAGGAGCCGGTAGGCCTGGATCATGAGACTGACGTCGGTGGACTTGACGGATATGATAATATCGGTGAAACCAAAGTCTTCACAGATCTCCGCGTGCCGCATGGCGCTTTCATAAAGAGCCTCGGCAGTGGGGTAACCGTGTCGGTCAAGGATATCTTCCTCCAGCGAACCCGAGTTTACCCCGATGCGGATTGGGATATTCTTTTCCATCGCGGCACCCAGCACCTCGCGAATGCGTTCCACGCTTCCGATGTTGCCCGGATTTATCCGCACCTTTGCCACCCCGGCCTCGATCGACTTCAACGCGAAGACGTGATTAAAATGGATGTCGGATACGACGGGGATGGGAGAACCGGCCACGATGTCGGCGATCGCCGCGGCGGCGCTTTTATCATTGACCGTGACGCGAACGATATCGCAGCCGGCGGCGGCGACTTCGCGGATCTGCGCCAGTGTGGCCTCTACGTCGGAGGTCTTCGTCTTGGTCATCGTTTGCACTGATACCGGTGAACCACCGCCGACGGGTATCGGACCCACCATGACCCTACGAGCTTTTCTGCGGGGTGGTTTTATCGCGGGGGCTGTCCAGCGTGTCTCCGCGTCCTCCTCCACCTGGGATGATAAAGAATCAGGTTTATCGCTCATACCGGGATCGCATTCCGCACATTTTAAAGCTTCTTACTGGCGTCGAAGAGGATGCGCTTTTCTTCGTCCGTCAGCGCCTCGTATCCGTGCATAGCAATCTTGTCGAGGATTCGATCAATCACCTCCTGCTCGGTCTCCGGCTCTTTCGGGGCCGCGGTGCCGGGCAGATCGTAGAACGTTGCATCCACCGCTTTTCGCGGTCTTCCCCGTATGCCCCCGGATGAGCGCGACTGGAACTTGCGAAGCATGACATCGATGCGTCCCTTGCGATCCGCCAGTACCCAGAAGAACGCCACCGCCGCGCCGCCTAGATGCGCGAAGTGGGCTACGCCGTCCATCGTGCCCGTGACACCGCTGTATAGTTCAAGGGCGATGAAGCCGGCAACGAAATACTTCGCCTTGATGGGAAAAAGAAAGTACAGGAAGATCAACCGGTTGGGAAACATCATGCCGAACGCGACAAGCACACCGTACACGCCGCCCGAGGCACCGATGGTTGGACGAGGCATTGTCCACAAGGGAGCGATGAACAAGTTTGCCAGGGCAGCTCCTACACCGCACGCGAGGTAGAACAGGAGAAAATTCCGGGAGCCCCATTCGTTTTCCACCTCCATTCCGAACATCCAGAGCGCGAACATGTTGAACAGGATGTGGGTGAATCCGCCATGCATAAACATGTAGGTCACCAATTGCCACGGATAGAAATACCCTACTACACCCTGGCCGTAATTGAACCCCCCGATCGGATGCAACGCGAAGGTCTTCTGCAGCCAGAACGCAAGGCTCATGTTCCCCACCGTGAAGCCGCTCTGCCCGATCATCTGGATCAGGAACACAACTGCATTGATGAGAAGGAGGTTCTTGATGACAGGCGGAAAAAAGGAGAACCGTTTCCACTGGGGCCGGTAGTAATTGCCGGTGTTATTGAAATTTGACATTCGTTCTTTCCACTATCATGTGCACATAACAAAACAGCATGAACGTCGCAACCGTTCCTGTCTGCTCTCCTCCCGAGATGGTCTTCATCCGGGCTTGTCCGTCAACGCCGCCACGCCGGGGAGCGTCTTGCCCTCAAGGAATTCCAGGGAGGCTCCTCCGCCCGTGGAAACGTGGGAAACGGCCTCTTGCAATCC
>JALUUP010000284.1 GCA_027021285.1 Bacteroidota bacterium
CGTAACGGCCCTGCCGCTTCCGCGACCTTCGGAAATAGGCGAACTGGCAGTGGCCGACCCGGAATTGTACGATGCCCTGCGAAAGACCAGGCGCAGCCTTGCCCAAAAACTGAACATCCCATCGCATAGCTTGTGTCCGGACGTCGTGCTGCGCAGGTTGACCAATGCCCTTCCGCGAACAAAGGAAGAATGCCTTGCCGTCGAAGGCATGGGTCCGGCCACGTTCCAGCGCTGTGGCAACACCCTGCTCCAGACCATCCTCGACTACCTGGACCGCAAACTGCTGCTGGACGCCCTGGAAAAATCGCGCAACATTCTTCCCGATCTTCCGGCGTCTCTTCGGGCGACGTTCGAACTGGTCGCTCAGGGATTCTCGCTCGCCACCATCGCGGAGAAACGCGGACTGACCGAAGGAACGATATCCCAGCATATTTCCGAACTGATGAAAAAAGGCATCGCTGTCAATCTCGACTCGCTCGTCGATGCCGACCATCGGAAAGCAATCGAACGGGCATCGATCGCCGTCCATTCCACCGACTTGAAGCGGATCAAGGCCGTGGTGCCGGACGACGTGACGTATGCAGAGATCCGCATCGTGCTTTCTGCCCTTGCTTCAACGAAATCGACTCATTGAATCTTAACAGAAACGTGTAATTTTATGCATGAACAATCTCCTCTTCATCGTTGCGCCGAATGCGGACACGAGTTCACATTTTGGTCCGTTCTCCTTCCCGCTTTGCGCAATCGTACATTGAAATGTCCATCCTGTGACACTTCCTACCGTTTGAAAACGTGGTCCCGTGTTATGGCACTTATCTTCACGCTGGTGATCCCTCTCCTGATTCTCCTCCTACTGCCTCGGATTCTCATCTTCAAGCTCTCCGTGTTTATCGCGGTTATTATTGGGGCATCACTGGCCCTGCCGTACCTTGTCAGGTGGGAAAAAGGAAGCGCGCGGTAAAGCTCTGCTGCACTCGGCTTCTCTCCGTTTCCCATTTCGAACATCGCTATATTACACGGTGTTATGGAGATCCTCGACTACATTACGGTTCCGAATTCTGTCGATTCGCCAGAATTTCTGATCATCGGATTGCACGGCCGTGATGGCAACAAGCACTCCCTGGAAGTGATCGCCCATGCCCTGCGTCTGCCGAATACAGCATGGGTCCTGCCTTCCGCGCCGTTCTTTTCAAACCGGGCCGAAGACGCCAGGGTGTGGTTTCCCCTTGACGGCAACGAAAACGAAGAGCAGTTCCGGGCCGAGGCGCAGGACATGCTTTTTACCCTGCTCGAACATTTTCACAACGATGGGATCCCGTTCCAACGTATGTTCCTCCTCGGCTTTTCGCAAGGCGCTTCAATGGCTATCGATACGGCGTTGCGCTTTCATGAACCAGCCGCCGGCCTCATTCCACTCAGCGGATTCGTCAACAACCCCCGCGACCTTGCCCTTCACCACAATCCCGATGCCTGTCGCATACCGGCTTTCGTCGGCCACGGTCTCCACGACCGGCTCCTGCCTCCCCTCGTCGGCTATGAAACAGTAGAATTTCTGCGCGGCCTGGGTTGCCATGTCGAAGCGCACTTCTACAATACCGGCCATCGCATAACCAGTCATGAGATCCGGGATATCCGTTCCTTCGTTCTTCGATACATGCGCGAGACCGATCATGTGTGAGCGCCAATTCTCCGTGGCAATTCGAGCGTCACGGCAAACAAGTACTGCACATCGATGAGCAAACTGCTTGCACGCAGTTCGTTCACCCGACGTTTTCTTCGCCTCGATTGAATAATCGAGTTTTGGAATTTATTGTGGAATACGTACATTAGCGCAACCTTACGCACCTGCCAGCCGATCCTTGAAAGCGTCTCGACTGGTCTCTATCTCAGGAAAAGTACCTACTCATAGTCTGATCGTTCCTCGAATCCAACAGGAGACGAAGTGAAGTGCGTTTCACTTGTTTTCGCCCCATTATATTCCTCGTATAAAACCGGCGACCTGTTTTCTTTATTGACGCCTGGTTGTCGTTGCAGGAACCCGGCACGGCGCATCACCGGATGTGTTGACGGGAGTACCCGTACGGCGTACGGAAATGGTTATCCCTTCGAAGGGTGCCCGGTTGAACGTCCTTGACAAGAAACGCCAGCGAGCTGACGGAAGGGCTGGCTGCATTCCTTTTCGATGCTTGCAACCACATCACGATGATCACACAAATACTTTTTCACGTGCAATAATTATGGAGGACCATCTATGGTAAGAAAGATTCTTTTACAGGAAAGCGACATACCCACTCATTGGTACA
>JALUUP010000285.1 GCA_027021285.1 Bacteroidota bacterium
CATGAGTGATCACGATGTAGTCCGCGCCGTGAGCCCGGGATTTCCACGATGAAGGCATGTCCACGGCAAGACGCGCGGGCGCACGTATGGCAGATTCTGAAGCCGCGTAATACGTCCTCCTTGGCTCTGCCTGGAAAGCAACTTCATACGGCCCCGTTCCCGATGTTGACAACCCCGTCAGGACGCTCCCGTCATCAAGGTTGAGAACCACGAGATCGGCATCCGGAAAACCGCGGGCGTTAATTGAAACTGGTGTCGTGTGCAGCGTGTCGCGGAATTCACAGGTACCGTCCAGTGCATCGGCTTTCGCGGTTATTACCAGATCAAACCAATCCAGGATCGCGCGTTCTATCGTGCAGGTGGGATTCTCCGGCGGGCATACTACCCGCGGTTCCGCGTACCAGCGTACGCGATTCTCGCCCGGACGAAACAACGAGGCAGGCAGGTTGACTACACGTTCCGTCTTCTCGTACGAATCCAACAAAAACGTTACCGCGGAATCGCCGTTGATAAAAAGCTTCAACTGGCTCGGATCTTTGGAAGACCCCTGGAGGTTAACGCGCAATTGAACGGTGCTGGACGGATCGATTCCGGGCAGGTTGATTCTTGTCACCAGGCTGTCGCCCTTGAGCATCCGCTTCCATACCCACGTTTCGAACGGCAGGTAGTCGGAATTCCGCTCGTCGGTATCGTCATGGTCGCCGAGATGGTACTCGTGGTCTTCTTCGAAGTGAAACATGCGCGTGACGTAGTCAGACACCGGAGCACTCGGCGCGGCGACTGTTTCCTGGAAGCGTTTCCCCTGGGCGCCACCCCACGTGAGCCAGTACACGTTTTCATCCGTCCACATGTCGAAATAACGACCACCCGGATCATGGTTCATGTCGCCGAAAAACAGCAGTACGTCGCCGGGATCGAATCTTCCGTCACTTTCTCCACGAACGATCAAGGGCTGTTCAACACCCCGATTGAACAACCGCAATGTCTTCGGATCGATCGCGCTCGTCGCGATGCCCAGCGTTTCCAGATCCTCTACCGAAATCTTATAAACGCCCCGCTTGTCAACGAATATCTTCACGTATGTCTGGCCCGTGCGATACCAGTTCGAAACTTTCTCCGTCGATGGGATGGGTGTTGTACGCCACGCGAATTCCGGGTTGACGATGCCCAGATATGAAGGCACTTCTCCCCTGCTCAGTCCCGCACGCCGCGATCCCGAAACAGTCACCGCGATTTTCATTGTGGTGGCAAATTGGAGGCCCCCGCTTTTACGTAACGCGGCGGGAAAAACCTCGACGTCGATCAACCGGTAGCCATCTACGACGTAAGGCCTGGAGACCCTGACCCGGGGCGCTTGCGCGGTTTCTGCGGAACCGGGAGAAACAGGTAACAATGTCACGTTGCTGGTTTTGACGGACAAAACCTTATGGGCAAGCGACATCCCGGGCGGCACAGCAAATACCCATTTCCTGAACGGCAAAGATATTCCTCCCACCGGTGCATCGTTTAAAAAGCCGGGCATTTCCACCTTGTAATACGGTTCGATTTCCGACGGCGGTACAAGGCGAGGCGGCGGATTCTCAAGCGTCAGTTGCCATGAAGCAGCGCCAGTCTTGTCCAGCGATATCTCCTGCGACTCAGCGGAAAAAGTGAACAGGGCCAGTACAAGAAACGTGAGAACTAATCTATGAAATAACATCATCGAGAACTTTCAAGTATTGTTTGGCAAGGATGTCGAGGTCGTAGCGGTTCGAAACGTATGATGCTCCGTTCTCCCCAAGTCGGTGTTGCAGAAGCGAATCGTTTTTTAACTTCAGAATTGCCTCTGCCAGTTGGCGGGGGTTCTCCGGCTCGATGCATATACCTCCACCTGATTCCTCGACAATGGTGCGCGCAATTCCGTCCACACCAAGCACGACCGGAACGCCACACCCCATGGCTTCAAACAGTTTTGAGGGGATTACCGTTCGAAATACCGGTTTGTCTTTCAGCAAAACAAGCGCGGCGTCGATTTCGTGGAGTATGCCCGCTATTTCCCGCCGGGGTCTGCTGTCGTACACGGACACGTTGGGCGACGTGGAACATCGTGCTTTCAACATCTTTTTTTGCGCCCCTTCCCCCATGAGAACGAAATGCACATCGCTCGTGCCGCGTAGTATCGATGCCGCGTCAAGGATGGTATCCAGCCCGTGACACATGCCCATCGTCCCGATGTAGGCCACGATGAATTTGTTCCGCAGCGTTCCGTTAAAGAAGTTTCTCGTTTTCTCCCTTTCGGGAAAAAACAGGGAACG
>JALUUP010000286.1 GCA_027021285.1 Bacteroidota bacterium
CGTCGTATCGACCGTGCATGCCGACACCCGCGTCGGCTGGGGTAACGGTGTGCATGAACATGCACCCGCCGAGGAAAAAGGCCGCCGCGAGAACGGGCAGCGCGATCGTACCGTATCGTAAATACATGAGTCTCATGAGATGATCACCACCGTTGTTTTACACGCGTTGTTTTCGTCGGGTTGTCCATACGTTGAAAAGCGCATGACTGTTGCGGGCGCTCTTATTCAGGAAGGCCTTTCTTTATGATGTGTTCCATGGCTTCCGTGAACCGGTCGATTTCTTCCAGCGTCGTGTACACGCTGGGAGATACCCGCACGCCCTGGAATTCCTTGTGCTTGATCGTCGTGACGATGATCCTGTGTTTCGACCAGAGGTAGCTCGTGATTTTTCCGGGGTCGAGGCCGTCTATTTCCACGTTCGCGATGGCGCAGGAAAACCCGGGTTTCAGGCTGGTGTGGAGCTTAACGCGGTCGTACTGGAGGAGGTGGTTTGCCCAGCGGTTGCGCAGGAAGCGGAGGCGGGCTTCCTTGCGTTTCATTCCGATGCCCTGCGTGAACGTCAGCGCCTCGGAAATGGCCAGGTAGTTCGCCGCGGGATGGGTGCCGATTTCTTCGAACTTCCGGATGTCGTCCTTTTTTTCCTCCGGCGCCGCCATCATGGGCCACAGCGAAGGAATCTTTTCCTTGCGGACGTAAAGGAGGCCGGTGCCGTGCGGCGCGAACAGCCACTTGTGAAGGCTCGTGCCGTAGTAGTCGCAGTCGAGGTCGTGGTTGGTGAAGTCGAAGTGCGCGAAGGCGTGGGCGCCGTCCACGATGACGGGAATTCCCTTCGACCGGCCCAGCTTGACGATTTCCCGCACGGGCATGATTTGGCCGGTCAGGAAGATCATGTGCGAAACCAGGATGAGGCGGGTGCGGCTGGTGATGTTTTGTTCGAACAGCGAGACGATTTCCCCGACGTCTTCCGCGGGTGTGGGAATGGAAAACATCTTGAGCGCGACCCCCGCACGCTTTTCCAACTGCTTCCACGTGTTGATCATGCGCGGGTAGTCCTGGTTGGTGGTCAGCACCTCGTCGCCGCGTTCAAGGTCGAAACCGAGCTGACAGATTTCCAGTCCCTCGGACGCGTTGCGGGTGAGCGCCACTTCCTCCGGGTCGCACGCGAAGAAGCGGGCAAGCCGCTTGCGCACTCCTTCGCGTTCCGGTTCGAGAATGCGCCACATGTTGTACACCGGCGCCTCGTTGGAAAAATCCAGGTGGCGCTTCATCGCTTCCTGCACGATGGCGGGCGCCGGGCTGACGCCGCCGTTGTTGAGGTTCACCAGGCTGCGATCGACGGTGAACGCCTGCTGGACGTTGAACCAGAAATCCTCGTCGGAGGCGATATCCTCCGGAGTTCCGGGATAATCCTTGATGTCGTCAAGAACGTCCCGCGCCCGGAGCGGATGCAGGGAAGCGGAAACGAACAGGGTTGGTACCGCGAGCCCCATCGTTCCCAGGAAATGTCGGCGGTTGATCATGGGCGTCCTCCAGCATGTACGGTGTATTCACGTCTAAAAAACCTCGTTACCGGATTATACAGGTTTTTTTCCTGTGATTCCAGGGGTCGCGGAGGAGAAGAGAATTTTTACGTACTGTGGTGGATGGCGGGGGAGGGATCGGTAGAATGAACAGGAAAGAAGTTTGGATAATAGTATTGTCGCGTTGATTTTATTAAGAAATGAACTTGCAATAGAGGATTGTCAGGATTTTTGTGTAAACGGTTATTTTACGATGTGGTCAGTATTGGCAATGAACGGATTGGTTTGTTTCAAGGCAAAGGATGGCGGAGCCATTGCTTTCAACTGAAAAAGATGCATTTTTCTTTTCCGAGTGGTTCGATGGCTTTTTCGCTCGCGATATACAGGCGATGCGTATTGCTCATACCGTCTTCTTGGTGCCACCGTTCTTTGGTGGCGGTAGGAGAGAGATCGTTCGACGGCCGAAATGCTATGGTTTCGACACCGGTTTTGTCGTTTTCGTCAAAGGATGGAATGACGTTCGAGAGGAGGAGGCAGGATTGTTGTGGGAACACCTTGTACTGGATTACTTGCAGGTACATCTTCCGGAATCCAATATTTATTACTGGAGGGACAAATCAGGAAGAGAAATCGATTTTGTGTTTCGAGAAAGTGGTAAACGAATACACGCGATAGAATGCAAGTTCAACCCCGATAGTCTAAACATGAAGTCCATCGTTGCGTTTCGATCAATCTATCCCGAGGGAAAACATTACGTTGTTTACCCGGCGAT
>JALUUP010000287.1 GCA_027021285.1 Bacteroidota bacterium
CAGAATGGCCGGGTCAACCTCAGGAGGAACCGCGCGCCGGTTTCCGTCCCGTTCAGCGGCCACGCCAGTCCTATTCGCCATTCTCCATCGGAATCGCCGACAGCGAATCCCGCGTCGTAGTACCAGGAGCCGAACGAGGAGCCGTTTGCTGTCGAAAGAGCGCCGTTCCTGTACGACCGCGAAACAATCCTCTCGGGCTGGTCCACAACGCCTGCATCGAAGAAAAGAATGGGGTTGAAAATGCTCACGAGCTTTTTCACCCAACCGGTGGAGCGCGAGGACAGGCGGCTGTTGACCATGAGCTCCGCGTTGATGAGCAGCGCGCTGGTTCCCTCGAACGCCTTGTACCGGAAGCCGGGCAGAGTGCTGACACCGCCGAGCTGGAAAGATTTCTGGAGCGGGACGGTCCCGTCTGCAAAGCCCGCGTAAGCGCGAATATTGAAGTTGGCCAATCGGCCGAGAGGCTGGTAACGCCGAATATCGAGAATGAACTGGGTGTAGTCGAAATCGCCTTTCACGGGACCTCCCGCCAGTTCCACCGATCCCGCCAGCGACCATCCCTCGAGCTGATCGTCGATTTCCAGGACGTTGGTCAGGGCGGCGGAGATGAACAGGCTGATGATGTTGGCGTCGTTGATCCGCGGGTTGGGTCGGAATATCTTGTCGCCTCCGAAGACCGACCACTCGGTGTTCTTGGATAAGCTGTTGTACGTGTCGTGGCGGTAACCGACATGCAACCGTGTGCCAAGACCCTCCTCCGACCGGGTGTACCAGCTCGCCGTGATGGAAAAGCCTTCCCTGCCGAAGTAATCCATGAAGTCCTCGCGGGCGATGATCGCGGTGAACGTATTCTCGTCCCGTCCCACGATCCACTGGTCCTTGGAATCGGTAAAGCTGTACCCCTCACCGCCCAGCTCGAACACCTGGTTTTCGAAATACAGCGGGAAATAGAGTCCCACGCTGTACCGCCAGCGGTGGGAGGCGAACCCGTACCCGACGGTGAACGTGCCGTTCAGAAGGGGTTTTGAATCCCACTTGATTTCGTGGGGATTCGATACTCCAATGTACACGCCTTCCACGCGGTTATAGCGAAAGAATGCCTTTTGAAGGGGAGCGGTGAGGCTGTAGAAATCCACGTCGGGGTTGGGGAATTTCCATGATAAGTCAAAATCCGAAATATCGAGCACGTCCTTGTCTTCGTCGAGCGAATCGACTTCGGTTCGGGTCTCCTTTCCCTTGTTGTGCAAGTCGATACCGCCGGGTATCATGGATGAATCCATCTTGACGACTTCGCCGTTGATGGTGACAGAGCCGTTACGTTCCAGCGAGCCGCCCATGATGACGACGTCTCCGTTGATGGTCGCTCCGTTCCGCAATTCAATGTCCCCGCCCATGACCACCAGGTCGCCGTCCAGCGTTCCGGCGATAGTAACGTCCCCGGCCATGACCACGACGTCGGAGTGGATGGAATCGCCTTCGGCCAGGTCGAAGTCCTCTGAAATCCGGATTACCGCGTCTTCGTCGGAAATGTAGCGCTTCTCGAACGACTGTCGGATTTCTTCCGATTGCTCCCTGAGCGCTTCCGCTTCCTCCTGCAGGTCCTTGATGCTTTCTTTGAGTCGCTGAACCTCCTGTTTGAGGTCATCCCCGTCCGGCCGGGATTCCTGGTCGAGCCGCTCCTCCAGGTGATGCAGCTTTTCCTCGAGTTCCGACAACTTCTTCTCCATTTTTTCCTGGAGTTGCTTTAATTTTGTCGCTTTTTTCAGACTGTCGGCGATGCCGGAACGGGTGACGGGGGGGAAGGCGAATGCAGGTGTACGTTCGAGGTCGTTGGAAGACGGAGCGGCATCAAGGCAAGGATGCGCTCCCAGAAGAATCGTGACAACAATAGCAAGGAAAATGTTCATAGTCCGCTCCTTTTGTTGTGAAATCCAATCTCTAGAACGTACGAGAGAAGCGGTTGGGAGTTGCAAGGAGGGATCGACGAATTCACGAAGCTGGCGGGTGTCGTTTATCCGCAATTTTTGGAAAAGAAAAGGGCGAATGCTTTTTCAAACCCGAATACCGCGAACAGGGACCGGGCACCCAAACCTCCTTTACCTGATACCCTTTTCTCGTCCCGCCGGCAGGTTTCCAATGCCCTCCTGGGCCATGATGGCTTCGATGGCATCGATTTCCACCGGCAGCTCCCTGGTCAGGATTTCGTACCCGTCTTTCGTCACCAGCACGTCGTCTTCGATGCGGATGCCGATGTTCCAGTACTTCCGGTCCACGTTCGCGCCTTCCGGGATGTAGATGCCCGGCTCGATAGTGATGACGTTGCCTTCCCGCAAAGGGCCGTAACCGACGGGGTCGTGCGTATCGAGACCCAGGTGGTGGCTCACGCTGTGATTAAAATACTTCCCGAATCCCGCCGCGGAGATCACCTCCATGGCGGCGTTTGTGAGTTCGGAAAATCGAACACCGGGCTTCACCGCGGCAAGGGCGGCTTCCCGTGCCCTGAGGACGATTTCGTACAATTCCCGTTGCTCGGGTCTGAAAACGCCGCTCACGGGAATCGTGCGCGTGACGTCGGCGGAATAGCCCTCGTACTCCGCCCCGATATCCATCACGACCATGTCGCCTTTGCGCATGCGCCGCGTGTTCTTCTCGTAATGCAGCGTGGTAGAGTTCGGTCCCGATCCCACGATGCTGGGAAAGGCGGGGCCGTCGCAACCTTTCCGGCGGAAGCAATACTCGATGACGGCTTCCAGTTCGTATTCGAACATCCCCGGTTCGGCGCTGCGGAATGCTTCCAGGTGTGCGTCCACCGTGGCGTTGATGGCTTTCTGCATGAGTCGGAGCTCGGCGGGAGACTTCCGGGCTCGCAAACCCGCGACAAGGCGGAGAGCGGACTTCATGGTCAGGCCGGGGTGTCGCGTCGAAACCGCTTTTCTGAATTCACGTCCCGTGCGCAGCCGTACGTCGAGGACCTTGTCCGTTGTCAAGATGCTGATGCGTGGGTCATAGTACAGCCGGCTATGCGTCTTGAGAACGGAATCGATGAACGCGCGAAAACCGTTTGTGGTCGAGGTGCTTGTAAAGCCCAGCCTGGTTCGCGCTTCCAGCTCCGACATGTGCTTCCCGACCCATTGTTCCGTGAGCGGGTTGGAAGGAGGAACGAAAAGAATCGCGTGCGTCGGTTGTCCATCGCGCTTGAATTCCTCTTTGCTCAGGAACAATATTGCGCCCGGGTCCGGGTAGCCTGTGAGATACAGGAAGTTCTTGTCCTGCACGAACTCGAAGTCAACGTCGTTGCTGCGGTTTTTCGATGTGCCGGCCAGGAACACCGCCACCGAACCGCTGTCCATTCGGCCGATGACAGCGGATCTGCGTTTGGCATACTCTTCGGCGGATATGCTTTGGGCTTCAAGCGCCTGGCCGAAGACGAGGAAGGCCGCCAGGGGAAACAAAAGCCGGAACCCGAACCACCGGGCAAGCCTTTTACCGGACGTGATCAAGATAGCGCGGCTTAAAGGAAGAGCCGCGGGTTGCTTCCCGCGGATAGATGAACGGGACCCTTTGATAAGGCGAATCACGGTTTGGCTAATCGGAAGCCAGTTCCATTTTAACGGTAGTGTTGGTCAGCATGGGGATCCTCATCTGGGGGTTTGAAGGGCTCTGGATGAGCTGATCCATGACCGTTTCCGAATCGATGGCAGAGATAATGTGGTTCTCGTAATCGTAGTACATTTTGCCCGACACTTCACCGTCTCCATCGATGGACAAGTCCATGCCGCCCTGTGTCATCTCACCTTCGATACTCACCTCACCTTTGAACGTGATTTCCAGGCACTTGCGTCCATTGTTTTCCTTGACACCGGTAACGGAGTACTCGATTTTTCTGGTCGTGGTCAGACCTTTCGCCGTGGTGTCGTTTTTTTCCTCTTTCCACTCGTACCCTTCCGAAATTTTTTCGGTGGGCATCTCCGGGAACACTTGCTCGAGCCCTCGTACGATTTGTCCCATGAACGGATTCTCCGACGTCTTGACACTGTCTCGCTCGATAATGACGCCGTTCGGCTGCATGACAAAGCCCATTTTCAACCCGGCCAGATCCTTGCCGAGATTCTGCGTTCCCTGGGGAGTCTCGACGGTTACGATGGCGTTCTCAACCGTGATATTCATTCGAAAGTTGTTATCTGGCAGTACTTCGTCAAGTTTTACCACGTACGCCACCGTGCCTTCCGATGTGATGTTCATGGTTTGTCCCTGCATCTCCTGGTTGATGTCGCTTTTGAAGTCCGTGATGTAGCGGTACTCCTTGTCTTTTTCAAAATGATAAACAGGGACGAGTTCCTGCGCGGACGCCAGCGCGGTGAGGAGGAGGATGGTGATAAGAGTTGTGGCGTATTTCATGGGATGACTCCTGTTAAGGTATAAATGTTAATGTTGTTTTCTGTTCAGTGGACGTGGGTACGACCATCTCCTGCTGGCCCGTCACCGATGTCGTCTGCGTGCTTGACTGGGTTTCTTCCATGTGTACCATGAGGCCCTTTTCGTAGGCGAACAGCATGGAACCTTCGTATCGTGTTTCCACTTCAATGAACATTTCCATGTTGTTCGCTTCCATCTCCGATTCGGTGTCCTGGGTAATGTCCCAGCTCAGACGAACGCATTTCATGCCCTTGAATTCCTCGAATCCGTTCACGACGTATTCGCCGGTTTCCTGAGTGATCATGGTCGAGTTTTTGAACGAGGCGTTCTTGGTCGCCGCTTGAGGTGAAATCGTATCGCTCTGGTTGACCGACCAGCGCAAGCCCTCTTTTAACGCGCGGTCGGGCAGAGTACGAAACGGCATGACCCAGGCGGCAATTGCGGAGTCTGTGAATGCCGCGTACATCATGGGTTTGCCGGAAGATGGCAATGAGTCGAGGAGTCTGGTGCTCCGAACAATACCCCTCGGTGTCATGATGAACGCAATGCGCACGTGGTTCACGAGCGAGGCGATGCTGGGAAAATCCACCGCCGAAGGCAGGGAAGAGCTTGATTCAACGAACGCGGTATCTTGCAAGTACTGGAAACCCACCATGTCTTCGGGTGCGGCGATGCCGGTCAGGGTGACAGGTGTTTCCACCTTTTGCTCATAGGAAATCTCGCCCTGGCCCGGGAGCGTACTGGTTACGTTCGAAGAAATGACGCGCTTGTAGCTGTACGTCTTTCCGGGTTCGAAACGGTACTGGAGGTGAATCTCCTGCGCTGTCGAGGCGGTAAAAGCGATCAGCATGAAAGCCGGTACGAACGCGTGGCAAACGTACTTACACATGGATGAATGCTTCCTCTTTCTGCTTAACGATAGTGTTCACCGGGCAAATCGACGATCCGGTTCCGTGTATCGCAGCCTGTGATCAAGGTCCGCCACCCGCCAACTTGTGCGGAAGGCAAGCCTTGCCACCCTGGCGAGCTTGTCGTAATCGAGCAGGTCGGCTTCATCGCTTGCGCGATGATAGTCCTTGTGCTCGCCCGTAAAGTAAAAAATTACCGGGATCTTTTTTCGCGCGAAACTGGCCTGGTCCGACCGGTAGAAGAAACGTTCCACGTTGTAGGCCAGGGTAAAACCGATGTCTGTGTTTTCTTCTTCGTTGATCTGTTTCAATTCAGGGCAGCGGTTGACACCCCCGATAGAAAGTGAATCCGGGTTGTTGCGTCCGACCATGTCCAGGTTGAGCATGGCGACGTGGTCCTCGATGGGAAAGGAAGGATCGGCGACGTATGCCCGCGAACCGACCAGTCCCAATTCCTCGGCGGCGAAAAGGATGAAGAGGATGCTGCGCCGGGGACGAGCTGAGGTCTTCGTGTATGCTCGCGCGATTTCCATGACAGCGGCCGTACCCGAAGCGTTGTCGTCCGCTCCGTTGAGAATGCTGTCGCCCTTGACAGCCGTTTGACTGATTCCCACGTGATCGTAGTGGGCGCCGATAACTACAAATTCGCGCTTCAGGTTTTCATCACTGCCCGGCCATACGCCGATGATGTTGCGGTAGGTCAGCGTGTCGAACCTGAGGGCGGTGGAAACGTGCAGTTTCCCGCGCAGGCGGAAAACCGGCGGCGTGCGCAGGCTGTCCGCGATCTTGAACATGGAACGTATCGTGTCCAGGCTTCCGAACAGCGTGTTGGCAACCACCCGGTTCACCCCGACGACCGGCACTTCGTTGAGACCCTTACGGGCGCTGATCGTGGGCGCAATACGCGACCGCCTTGTGTGCATAAGGGACGACCAGAGGTATCCTTCGGGCGTCATGCCGCTGCGCCGCTTCAGGTCCGGGATGATGACCACGGCGGTGGCGCCGCGCTCCACCGCCCGGCGGATGCGCAACGACGTGGCCAGTTCCCGGAGGACCCCGCGATCCTTTTTCGACAGGAACTCCGGTTTCCCGGAGAAAATCACCACGATCTTGCCTTTCAAGGACTTTCCCGCGTAATCGTCCCATTCATACTCGGGGAGAACGAGGCCATATCCCGCGAAGACCGCCTCTGCCGTGACGTCGCCGTTGCCGGAGGTTAAAAAGGGCAGGAAGTGCTGCTTGATCTTGAACGCCGTTTGCATGCCCGCGGGCGCTGTGTACTCCAGCCGCTGCGACTCGACACCGGCAAGGGAAAGCCTGTAGCGGTGGAAATGGTGCTCGTACGAGCCGTCGACGGGTTGTATGCCGATGGATTTGAAATGCCGGATGATGTAGTCCCCGGCTTTTCGGAAGCCTTCTGTTCCCGTTCCACGGCCGCCCAGTTCGTCGGAGGCAAGGTATATCACGTGGGCTCGCACGTTCTCCGCGGTGATGGCCTTGTCCGCGCCTTCGGGCGCAGAGCCGTTGCCGCCTGCGGCGAGAAACAGGAGCAGCAGGGTAGCGAAAAAGCCGGGAAATGATAATGAGCTCAAAAACATAATTTTATAAATTAACGGTTTTTTCTCGAATAATCAGGCTCATGATGCAAGAGATCGGATTTTCTGCCTACGTCGGGGACGGGATTTTGTTTCGATCAACGACCGTTGGCGATATACGCCCGTTGTCCGTCGATCCACGTTTCCATAACGCGGATTCGCGGGATCGATTGTGCGGGGACCGCCACGATATCGTCGGACAACACTACGAAATCCGCCGCTTTACCCGGCTCCAGCGATCCTTTTTTGTTGTCCCGTCCGGCGGCGCGGGCCGCCCAGATGGTGAAAGCGCGGACGGCTTCTTCACGCGTCATCCGCTGGGAAGCGTACCAGCCGTTGCTCCAGCGGGCGGGATCAGGAACGGAGCCTGGAGGAAGCTGAAAATGCTCGTCGATGTCTTCCTGCGACGATGGTATCCCGCTGGTGTCCCGCCGCGTGCAGGCGGCGTAGATGCCGAGGATGGGATTCGGGCTCTCCACCGGGAAATCGCTTCCGCCGGGTATGATGACGCCCGTGTCGAGGAGCGACCTCCAGGCGTAAGCGCCGCGTACGCGCTGCGGTCCAAGCCGGGCTTCCGCCCAGTACATATCGCTGGTGCAGTGGGTGGGCTGCATGGACGGAATCACTCCCAGGGCGGCGAACCGTGGAATATCCTCGGGGCGAAGAACCTGCGCGTGCTCGATCCGAAGAAGACAACCGTCGGTCTGACCGCAGCCCTGAGCGGAGTCGAAGGGCGAACGATCCTCAGTCCGAGCGGAATCAGAAACCGCCCTTCGCAGCGCTTCCTCGAACGCGTCGAGAACGACGCGGTTCGCCTCGTCCCCGATGGCATGCACACAGACCTGCAATCCCCTCCGCAAAGCCCGTTCAGTGACGGCGGCAAGTTCCTCGCGGCCGGTGATGAGCAAGCCCCTCGTGCCGGGATCGTCCTGGTACGGTGCAGAGAGGTACGCGCCCCGCGAACCCAGGGCGCCGTCGGCGTACAGCTTGATGCCGGCGACGAGCAGGCCAATATTGTCATTGCGAACCGGACCGGATTCCATCAGTCGCTGCCGAAGAGCGTCACGCCGGTCGGAATAGGCCACGATTTTCAACGGGAAATCTTTTCCTGATTTCAGGGCGGCGAGAACCTCGTATTCGCGGGCGCCGATTCCCATGTCGTGCACCTGTGTGAGCCCGAGGGAAAGGCACTCGCGGGCGGCGGAACGGTACATGTCCCGCAGTTCCCGCTCCGAGGGCTCCGGGATGATCGAGGTGACGAGATCGACGGCGTTGTCGATGAGGATGCCGGTGGGAATGCCGTCGTTTCCACGCAGGATTATTCCTCCGTCGGGATCGGGCGTGCTCGCGTCGATTCCAGCCAGCGCCAGCGCCCTGGAGTTGACCCAGGCGGCGTGACCGTCCACGCGCTTGAGGATTACCGGGCGGTGGGGACAGGCGGAATCGAGCATGGCCGCGGTGGGATAGGACGTGTTCTCCCAGTCGTTCTGGTCCCATCCACGCCCCTGGAGCCAGCTATCGGTCGTTTTACGGGCGGCCTCGGCCACCCGCTCCAGGATCTCCTCCGGCGAGCGCGTGCCGACGAGGTCGATCTCACGACGGAGCCTGCCCAGGCCGAGGAGATGGCAGTGGGCGTCGATGAGGCCAGGGAGAACGCAGGCGCCGTCCAGGTCAATTTCTTTGCTGAAAGAATACCTGTCCCGCAAATCAGCGGTGGTTCCCGTAGCCAGGATCTTTCCATCTCCTATGGCTATTGCCTCCACCTTGGAGAACGCGGAATCGACCGTGTAGATGGTTCCGTTGAACACGAGCACGTCGGCTTCGGGCTTGGGGCTACAGGAAGAAAGGGACATGAGTGTGAAGGTTACGGCAAGCAGACATGCGTTTGTTAGAGTGATCATACGAGGTGTAACATAATGAGATCGACCCGGGGACGCAATGGAAGGTTGAGCGGTTAGGAATTTTGCGGGACACGGTTCTTCTTGTACCGAGGCATAGATAGCTGAGACGGAATGTGAAGAGTGCAAGAAAGTATTGAAGAAAGTGGAGTTTTTTATTCCTCCGTTTTTCTGTTGTCGCCATGTATTTCCGTGATCTTCCTCCCGCCACAGCCCGAAAAACCCACTACGTGCGTCAATTACCTTGATTCTCTGATCCCGTGTTCGTAGGTTGTCAGCGAGAACGATAAGGCGGAAACCACGATTTGAAGATAAAACGAAAGAAATGCATAGAGCTTTCCTGAGACTCCCGGCCCTGAGGATCGCGGTGCTGGCGCTGGCGTTCGCGGCTATCGGGCATCCGGCCACCGCCCAGTACTTCGGCAAGAACAAGGTCCAGTACAAGGATTTCAGGTGGTCGTACATCCAGTCTTCGCATTTTGACGTGTATTTTTCCCAGGACGGCTACACGGTGGCGGAGTTCACCGCCATGACCGCGGAGTCCGCCCTCGTCCACATCCAGAAGACGTTCAGGTTCCGCATCACCACCCGCATTCCTATCATCGTGTACAACTCGCACAACGATTTCCAGCAGACGAACGTGGTCCAACCCTACTTGGAAGAAGGCATCGGTGGAGTTACGGAGCTGCTCAAGAACCGGGTCATCATTCCCTTCGAAGGAGATTACAAGAAGTTCCGGCACGTGATCCGTCACGAGCTGGTTCACGCCGTGATCAACGAGATGTTCTACGGAGGGTCCATACAGAACATCGTCAGCAACAACATCCAATTGCGGTTGCCGCTGTGGTTCAACGAGGGACTGGCCGAGTACACGGCCATGGACGGCTGGGACATCAGCTCGGACATGTTTCTCCGCGACGCTACCGTCAACAATTATCTTCCCCCGATAAACTACCTCAACGGGTACTTTGCCTACCGCGGGGGGCAGGCCCTGTGGAACTACATTGCCGAGAAGTACGGCAAACCCAAGGTCGGAGAAATCCTGAACCGGGTGCGCACGACGCGGAGCGTGGAGCAGGGGTTCAAGTCCACGATCGGCCTCGACATGAAGGAGTTGAACAAGCGGTGGCAGAAGGCCATGAAAACGGAGTACTGGCCCGACATCGCCGACAAGAAGTTCCCGGTGGATTACGCCAAGAAGCTGACCGACCACCAGGAGATCGGCAACTTCTACAATACCAGCCCGGCCATCAGCCCGGACGGGGACCGTGTCGCGTTCATATCGGACCGCGAGGCATACTACAGCCTGTACGTCATGGAGTCGAACGGCAAGAATGTGGAGCAGCTCATCGAGGGCCAGCAGACGTCGGATTTCGAGGAGCTGAACCTGCTTACGCCGGGCCTGACCTGGTCGCCGGACGGCAAGCGGGTAGCGCTGTCCTCCAAGACCGGTGAATACGACGCCATCAGCATCATCGACGTGAAAACCGGACATTACGAGTTCTTGCCGAT
>JALUUP010000288.1 GCA_027021285.1 Bacteroidota bacterium
GTCGCGTTTTTTCTTGTTCTCGTGCTTGTTCTGTACGGTCCCCGGAGTACGGCCGGGTTCGCGGCTGCGCACCTCGTAGTATACCTTTTGTTGCACCCGGATCGATCCGGTGCGCCGTGGCTGAGCGCTGTTCCCGGTATACTGGGATACGCGGCGTTCTCCGGCGGCGACTTTTTCAGCGCGCATTTTATTGTCGTCGCCGCCCTTTCGGGTATTCTTTCGGTCGGACTATACAGGTTCGCCATTCTGAAGATGCTCGAAAACGAGAGGGCCGCGTCCATTCTTCGCACGGTGGCGGTTCAATCCGCCGTGATAACCGTCTTCGCCGGCTCCTTGCTGGAAGGAATGGGCGCCGCCGAGTGGAAACTCCCCGTCGGCATCCTTCTTTTCTTCTGGAACTGGGAGCGGCTCATCATGTACCACATCGACTTCAAGGATGGGCATGTTCCGCGCAATGTTTCGCTGACCACGTACCTGTCGGTATTCATGAGCCCGGGCGCCGTAGCCAACTGGAATTGGGGAGTAACCATCGGACAGGGTTACGCATACACGGTGAACAATTTCCTGGCGGAGGACAAGAACCTCCTGGCCCGGCGAGGTCTCAAGTTGTGGGGAATAGCCCTGCTCTACATCGTGCTGGGAGACTGGTTTCACAGCCAGGTGGTCTATTTCTTTCGTGAGCACGGCATACACGTGTTCTGGCGGGTGCGGCACATTAACGAGCATTTCGTCCAGGGCGGGTCGTTGGACACGGCCCAGGTTCTCGCCACAACCCTGGTGGACCTGATGCGGTGGACGTTTCTCTGGGGCGGTGTCGTGCACTTCAAGGTCGGCGTATGGAACGTGTGCGGCTACAAGTGCGATCCGTACTTCGATAAACCGTGGCTGTCAACGAACATGGTGACGCTGTGGAGCCGGTTCACCTTTCACTACCGGGAATTCCTGGTGCGGGCGTTTTACTACCCCGCGTTTTTCCGCTTCTTCAAGAAAAACCGCACCCTGCGTATCGTGTTTGCAACCATGGCCGCCGCTTGCTTCGGGAACCTGGTGTGGGGACACATGAGCGAGTCCGTCTTCTACCGTGGCTTCGAGTTCATCAACCTGGTGGACATGATCCCGTCCTGGCCGTACTTCGTCCTGCTCGGGCTGGGGATATCTGTCAGCGAGCTGTGGCTGCTGCGGAAAAACAGGGGGTCGCGCAAGCCCTGGACACTGGACAGGCATATCTGGAAAGACGTGGTTGCCGCTTACATCACACTGCAATTCTACGGCATGATCCACGTGTTCTTCTACCGGGCGACAGATGGCTCGGTGTGGCAGCACGTACAGGTATTCCTGATCGGATTGGGTGTTCCCGTCGGGTAATCTGTTTATTGTTCACATATCGGAGAATCAAGAATAACGAGATCGTTGCAAATACCTGACATTGGATGCGCCGACACGGGCTCAAGTTCACGTCACCGTTTGAAGGCCAGTAATTCGTGAAACGTGTATACCTTATTCACTGGAATCCCGATGAAGCCCGGCCGAGAATCGAAGTCCTTGAGGAGGCGGGGTACGAAACAGCGTACGTTCCCCAAGATGGACCGGCCGCGCTGCGGTCGTTGCGGGAAGATCCGCCCGACGCCGTAGTCATCGATCTTTCCCGCCTGCCATCGCACGGGCGCGACATGGGACTGGCGCTTCGATCCTTCAAGGCAACCCGCCGGGTGCCGCTGATTTTCGTCGAAGGCCCTCCCGAGAAGGTTGACCGCATCAGGGAGCTGCTGCCGGACGCGCATTTCACAACCTGGAACCGCATACGGAGCGCCGTCAAGCAAGCCATCGCGCATCCACCGGAGGAGCCGGTCGTGCCGGGCTCCGTGATGGAGGGGTATTCCGGCGCGCCGCTGGTCAAGAAACTCGGCATCGGGAGAGGATCCCGGATCGTGTTGCTGCGGGCGCCGAAAGGTTTCAGGCAAACACTGGGATCGCTCCCCGACGGCGCTCGAATACGCGGCAAGGGAAAAGACCCCGCCGATGTCGTTCTCCTGTTCGCGACTTCTCCGGCCGACCTGGAAAAGCGGTTCCCCGAAGCGGAAGGCATCCTGACCGAAAAGGGGAAGCTCTGGATCGCCTGGCCGAAAAAACGCCCGGGCGTTGCTTCCGGCCTGACGCAGAAAACGGTGCGGGCGTTCGGACTTGCATCCGGTTTCGTTGATTACAAGATTTGCTCCATCGACGACACGTGGTCGGGCTTATGCTTTGCCAGAAGGAAAAAGATTACTTCACGATAA
>JALUUP010000289.1 GCA_027021285.1 Bacteroidota bacterium
GGCACCCCGCGCCACCGCCGTGAGGGGATCCTCGGCGACGTGCACGGGAAGTCGTGTTTCCTGCCGGATTTTCTCGTCCAGACCTTTGAGCAAAGCGCCTCCGCCCGTGAGCATGATGCCGCGGTCGAGAATATCGGCCGCTAGTTCCGGTGGTGTGCGCTCGAGCGTGGTTTTGACCGCTTCGATAACCAGGTTCAACGGGTCGGCGATGGCGTCACGGATTTCTTCGGAAGTGGCTTCAACGGTTGTCGGGAGACCGGTGATGAGATCGCGTCCCTTTACCCGCACAGCGATTTCCTTTTTTAAAGGAACGCCGGATCCGACCTCGCATTTTATGATTTCTGCGGTACGCTCGCCGATGAGGATGTTATGGTTGCGCTTGAAATGAGCCATGATGGCCGCGTTCAGTTCATCGCCCGCGACTCTGAGGGATTCCTCCTGGACAATACCTGAAAGAGCAATCACCGCGATTTCCGTCGTTCCGCCACCAATGTCGATAATCATGTCGCCGACAGGAGCGTCTATATCCAGACCGATACCGATTGCCGCTGCCATGGGTTCCGCGATGAGATGCACTTCTTTTGCGCCTGCGTGTTCCGCCGAGTCCCGGACGGCGCGTTTCTCCACCTCGGTAATGCCGCTGGGAACGGAGATAACGATCCGGCGGCTCGATAACCAACTCGAACGAATCTTTTTTATGAACGCCCGCAACATCCCTTCCGCGATCTCGAAGTCCGCGATGACACCGTCGCGCATGGGGCGGATGACCATAAGATCGCGATGCGTCTTTCCCTGCATCTCCCGCGCTTCGTTTCCAATGGCGACGATTCGCTTCGTGTTCTTGTCAAAAGCGACGATGGAGGGCTCGCTGAGCACCACGCCTTCACCTTTGACCCAGATCAGGGTGTTGGCGGTGCCCAGATCGATGGCAAGGTCATGAGAAAACAGGTTGAAAAAAGCCATTAAATCCCTTCGCTACTATATCTTACAGCTTAATGTTTAAAGTGCCGCACACCAGTGAAAACCATGGCAACATCGTTATTATCGGCCGCCGCGATGACTTCCTCGTCCCTCACTGATCCCCCCGGCTGAATGACCGCCGTTGCTCCCGCCTTTACCCCGGCAAGAAGTCCGTCGGCGAACGGGAAGAAGGCGTCGGAGGCGAGAACGCAACCTTCGAGCGACAATCCGGCTTCACGGGCTTTCAGAACGGCCAGGCTGCTTGCGTCCACGCGCGACATCTGCCCGGCTCCTATGCCCAATGTCTGGCGGTCGTTCGCGTACACGATAGCGTTGCTCTTGACATGCTTGGCTACCGTCCAGGCAAACGTCAGCGCTGACCATTCCTTGTCGGTAGGCGGGCGCCGGGTGACGACTTTCCACGCGGATGGGTTTTCCTTCAGCGAATCCGGCGTCTGAACCAATGCGCCTCCCGGCACGATTTTTACGTCGAGGTCGATCTTCGCGCTGTCCTCGGCGTCGTATCGCACGAGTCGCCGGTTCTTTTTCTTCCTGAGAACCGGCATTGCCGCTTCCGAGAACCGGGGAGCGATAATGACTTCGCTGAACATTTCGTTGAACAGCTCGGCCAGTTCCTCGTCCACGAGCCTGTTGACCGCAATGATGCCTCCGAACGCGGAAACCCGGTCCGTGGACAATGCTGAAAGATATGCTTCTTTTGCCTCGGAAGCTACAGCACAACCGCAGGGATTGGTGTGCTTGATGATCGCGGCGGCGGGGCGGTCATCGAATTCCCGGATCAGGGAAAGCGCCGCGTTGATATCCACGATGTTGTTGAATGAAAGCTCCTTGCCGTGCAGGACCTCAACGTGATTGAGAAATTCCCCGTACAGGGCGGCTTCCTGATGTGGATTCTCTCCGTATCGAAGCGTGCGACTCAGGGGAAGCGAAAGGAACAGTCGGGAGGGGAGGGCGGCTTTTTTTTCGCTTCCTTCCAGCGCGATTTTCTCGAGGTATTGGGCGATCGTACTGTCGTACGTCGCAGTACGTTGAAACACCTTGAACGCCAACTCGCGACGAAGTTCGGGCGTCGTATCACCGGCTTCGATGATCTGCGAAAGTACGCGTTCGTAATCCGCGGGATCGATCACCACCGTAACGCTGTCGTGGTTCTTGGCAGCGCTTCGCAGCATGGAAGGACCGCCGATATCGATTTGTTCGATCACTTCTTCCGGTTCGATGTTTTCTTTTGCCGCGGTCTCTTCGAACGGGTAGAGATTCACGACGATCAGGTCGATAGGCTCGATATGATGTTCGGCAAGCGTGGACATGTGATCCTGCTTGGTTCTCTTAGCCAGGAGGCCCGCATGGATGGCGGGATGCAGGCTCTTGACCCTTCCATCCAGGATTTCCGGGAAACCGGTCACTTCCGATACGGGGATGGTATCGACGCCGTGTTCCTGAAGGTGGCGGGCTGTGCCGCCCGTCGAGATGATCGTGATGCCGCGTTTCCTGAGTTCCGTGGCGAACGGTATCAGGCCGGTTTTGTCTGATACGCTGATAAGTGCAGTGGAGATCACGTTAATAACTCATGCAGGTGGTTGATGAATTGTTCGCAGTCCGTTGACGGTGATACGGTCCCGGGCGAAAAGCTGGAGCGCCGCGGGGTACAATCGATGCTCGATCTCCAAAACGCGCTCTGCCAGGCTTTCCGGTGTGTCGTCATCGAGAACGGGGATGCATTCCTGCGCCACGATCGGACCGACGTCGTAATCGTTGGTGACGATGTGTACGGTAACGCCGGTGATTCGCGCTCCCGACTCCAAGACGGCCTTGTGAACGTTGATGCCGTACATTCCCTTTCCGCCAAATGCCGGGAGGAGTGCAGGGTGGATGTTTGTGATACGGTTCGTGTAGATATTGACGATGTCCGGTGGTACCTTCTTCATGTACCCGGCCAGCGCGATGAAATCGACGTCGTGATACTTCAACTCGGATTTCATGCGGGAAGAGAAGTCAAGGGGGTCCGGGTTCGTTTTGCCGCTCAAATGAATGCCGGGGATTCCGTTCTCGCGCGCAAAGGCGAGGGCGCCGGAGGTCGAATTGTTGCTTAAAACAAGCGCGATCTCAGCGTCGAGATTTCCGGAGGAAATCGCGCGAGCTATTGATTCAAGATTTGATCCTCTTCCCGAGGCGAAAACTGCTAAGTGCAACATCACATTCACTCAAAAAAAATCATTCTCCAATGTACACATTGTTTTGAGATTATTCAATGAACGCATAGTTTGACAACAGCAGCGCGGAGTGACAGCTCAGTGGAACAAGGGCCTACCGCTGGAAAAGCGACCAACGCAGCTGCGTACGCGATAAACGCAGGAAAGGCATGGATACAATAATCTACCTGGACAATAACGCAACGACGCCGGTGGACCCCGAGGTGTTCGACGCCATGGTTCCGTACCTCAAGGAGCATTTCGGGAACGCGTCAAGCAAGCAGCATTCCATCGGGTGGAGAGCGGAAGATGCCGCGGAACGGTCCCGAAGCATTCTAGCAGAAGCCATCGGAGCGCAACCGGAAGAAATCGTGTTCACCAGCGGCGCCACGGAGGCGAACAACCTCGCCATACGGGGTGTGGCCCAACGGTATCGTCGAAAGGGCAATCACATTGTCACGGCGGCCGCTGAACACAAAGCGGTGCTGACCGTGTGCGAAACCCTCGTCAAGGATGGCTTCGAGGTAACGGTATTGAGCGTGGATAGATATGGGCGGGTGGATCCCGAAGAGGTGCGGAAAAAACTCCGCCCCGAGACCATCCTGGCCACGTTCATGTTCGCCAACAATGAGGTGGGAACCGTGAACGATATCAGCGCTATTGGAGGCATTTGCCGTGAAGCTGGCGTGATATTCCACACCGATGCCACTCAGGCCCTGGGAAAGGTCCCGATCGACGTCGAAGCGATGAACATCGACCTGGCTTCGTTTTCCGCTCACAAGATATACGGTCCGAAGGGTTGCGGGGCCTTGTTTGTTCGAAAAAAGGGCACACCGGTGGAACTCATTCCTCTTATCGTGGGCGGCGGACAGGAAAGGGGGATGCGTGCGGGAACGCTAAACGTGCCTGGGATTGTTGGTATGGCAAAGGCAGTTGAAATCAGCCTTCGACAAATGCACCAAGAACAGCTACGGATTCGATCATTGCGGGATTTATTGTACGATTTGCTCACGAGGGAACTGGATCTTACTCAGGTGAACGGCCACCCCGAGCACAGGTTGGCCGGGACGTTGAACATGACTTTTCGTTACGTTGACGCGGCTGCGCTCATGAGCAGGGTCAGGAATATCGCCATGTCGAGCAGTTCTGCCTGCACGTCGGGGACACCGGGAGCGTCGCACGTATTACGAGCAATCGGGCTTACGGAAGAAGAGGCGAAATCCTCGATTCGGTTCAGTATCGGGAGATTCAACACGGAGGACGAAATCCGGTTTGCGGCCGCGAAAATCATTGACGCGGTAAAGAAGATACGCGCCGTTTCACCCGCGTACCTCGCGGCGGAATCTTCCTTCGATGCATCCATAGAAACATCCAATGATCAATAATCCTGGAGTACCGTATGTTTGAATCATTAACAGGCAAAGAACTTGAACTGTTGCATTTCATGAAAGATCACGGCTATCCCGTGTTTCATCACTCCAACCTGTTCCGGCGTGATGTCGAGTTTGGAATTCGCGATTACTTCCGGGATAAGACCGGGAAGGAAATACGCCCCGTAGAGTTTTCCAAGCTGGCCGAAGAGGTCTTGAAAAATCTGGAAAGGGAAGGAAAGATACATCCTCGTTTTCAAAATACCTGGGTGCTCGATATCCCCGAATTTGCACCTGCCGTGAAAAAAGACGGGGAAGAAAAAGAAGGATAACCACAAGGGGGACCCCGAAGCGTATATGACGTTGACATTTTTGAAAGGATTTACTGATGTCGGATACAGTATCCCAACGAACAGGGGAAATATCGTTAACCGAAAAAGCCGCGAATGAAATAAAGGCTATCATGAACGAAAACGGCATCCGGGGAAGCAGCAGACTCCGGTTGGGTGTAAAAGGAGGCGGTTGTTCAGGATTTTCGTATTCCCTCGGTTTCGATGAGGTATTACGTGAAAATGACGTCGTCTTTGAAGTACACGATGTGCGTCTTGTTGTAGACCGCAAGAGCCTTTTCTATCTCGCCGGTACGGAGTTGGATTTTTCCGACGGCTTGCAAGGCCGCGGATTCGTGTTCAACAACCCAAATGCTGCCCGGACATGTGGCTGCGGAGATTCTTTCGGTGTGTAACAGGAAGTGAAGAGCCATCCTGGTAATAAAGGGGCGAGGCGAACAGGGCAATACATTGCGCGCCAGGCGCTTAGCCGGATTGCCTGAAGCTGCAGAATGCAAAATATTCGAAGAGACCCGGTGGGCGGGCATCGAAACAGGAACGTGTCCAAGAAAGTTTCAAACACTACCTGTCGTATCGTCGAATACATGTTATCATACATACAAATTTAGTTTTAAGGAGTAACGACATGCCATACGAATGGAAATTCAACCCCAGGCCATATACCGATGAAGAAGCGAAAACACTCTTGAAAGATGTGGTTTCTCCCGAAACATCGGACTGGCATTATAACAAGCACCACAAGGGTTACGTGGTTGCGTTGAACACCATTGAGACAGCGCTGGAATCCGCGGACCGGGGAAAAGCAAACGGGAATTACAGTGAGGTGGGTGAATTAAAACGGCGTTTGACGTGGAACCACTCCGGCGCGCTTCTTCACGATCTCTACTGGAGTAACCTGGGCGGCGACGGCAACATCGATGCGGCGCCCGAGTTGAAGGCCGCTATCGAGCAGGAATTCGGTTCGTTCGAACAATGGAAGGAAGATTTCAAAGCCACGGCATTTGCAGCCAAGCTTAGCGGGTGGGGACTGCTCGTCCTCGATACGCTTTACAGCGGACGATTACTTAACGTCCTCGTGGACGAGCATCAGTACGGCGCGATCTGGGGTGGAATTCCGCTGATTGCGTGCGATGTGTTCGAACACGCCTATTATCACAAGGATGGTCCCGGTCGGGCCGCGTACATCGAGAACTTCGTCAGTGGTCTTCATTGGGGCCGTATCAACGAACGTTTCAAGAAATTTCGCGGGTAAATCCTTCCCCCGGATGAAAGTCCATGCGGGCGGGATGAATGAATCCGGCCTGCATGGACTTTTCTATTGTGTTGGCCGAAAGACTCGTGTATATTTGCACCCGGTATGAATTCTAATGATTCTCATATACGGTTAAATTACCCGCTGTTTCCGCTCGCTGTCGTCATGTTGCCGGGAGCGGAACTGCCTCTCTATATCTTTGAAGATCGTTACAAGGATCTCGTGCGCCGAAGCCTGAAAAAGAAATCGGAGTTTGGAATTATTTACACTGACGGAACGAGCATGCGTGGGGTGGGGTGCGGTGCGCGCGTCGTGAACATGCTGCGCAAGTACCCTGATTCACGGATGGAAATCATCGTCCGGGGCACGGACCGCTTCATCGTACAGAGGACTGTCACCCATCCAAGCGGATACCTGGAAGCGCGCATTGCCCCGCTCCTGGATCGCGAGGAAACGGTGGATGACGCAACGAGATCGGAAGTTATCGACATGTACAATAAAATTGTTCGCGAAGTGTTCGGTGGTACTCTCCACGAAGTTGCCCCCGATACACCTGATCAATACGTTTCGTTTCGCATTGCGCAGAAAGTCGGACTCAGCCTGCACGACAGGCAAAAGCTTCTCGAATCATCGTCGGAACACGAGCGGTTGTTGTTTCTCCAGCGGCGCCTCGAGGAATTGCTTCCGCGCCTGGGAGAAGCGGCGACGATTCAGCGGTTGGTCAAGAACGACGGCTATATCCCGACCTGATCCATTTATCCCGCATTCACGTACACGGCAACTAGGATAAGTAAGACGGCAAAGAGCTTACGGAGTACGCTGCTTGCCGTTTTATGGCTGGTGTGGACCCCGAAAGGACCTCCCAGAACGGTTCCCAATACGACGGGAATGGCAAACGGGTACGCGACGTATCCCATTGTATCGAACGGCAGTGCGGGCAGGTGGGTGCCGCCGGTCGCGTAGCCGAGGAGACCGGCAAATGTTGTGAGGACCATGACGCCGGTTGAAGTTGCGATTGCTTCCTTCATTTTCATCCGGACAAAGAAATGAAGCATGGGTACGGCGATCAGGCCGCCCCCTGTACCGGCGAGAGCGGAAATCGAGCCGATCAGGAGGCCGATAAGGATGAGACGTAAAGTTTTGTGTACGGGCGCGTTGTCGGAAGAGTTCTTCCGGTTGTTCCCGGTGATCAACTGGAAAGCGGTCAGGACGACGACGGTGGTAAAGACGAATTGCATCAATGGTCGGGGGATGGCACCCGACACAAAGCCCACCAGGTAGGCAGTAATGATGCTTCCGGTTGCGACGCCGCCGACCGCGCGAACGCTGAGGAATCCTTTCCTGAACTGAGTAACGCCGTTTACCGAGCTTGTAAGAAAAATGATGGAAAGACTGGTTGCCACGGCGAGATGCATGGAGACCGTGTCCGGGATTCCGGTGGCATCAAATATCGAGAGGAGCATGGGAACGATGATAATTCCACCGCCGATCCCGAAGAAACCTGAAAGGAAGCCGATGGCCATCCCGCCCAGGAATAGGAGAACTATCAAGTGTAATTCCATTCAGCGAATTCTATACAGTTACTCGTTATCGGCAAGGATGGCTTCGTAAACGGAGTTCGATTGCAGAATGGTTGCCGCGGTCTGCACCTGGGGATCAGAATAGAGAAGATATTTGTAACCGGCAGTGCTCCCCGCGTATTGTCGGTGTATTTCCACCAGGAGCCTTCCGAGAATTTCATGTTGATTCTCATCTATTGCAGAGCGGGATTGCATATCGATTTTGCGCTTGAGTGTTTGCAGCGCGTGACGCAGCTCGTCGTCGAGTTCGCGGCTGGCCAAGGAAGCGGACAGCGAGGTGTAGGCTTTGTGTACGCTGTCTTCGCTATCCCAATGATGGTCGCGGTAATACTCCATGAAGCGCCGCCAGATTTCCTCACCGTCGGGAATGAACGGCGGTTTCGTGGTATTGAGGTAGTATGCGGAAAAGGAGAATATTCTTCCTGAAGACAGGAGTTTTTCCGTGACCGGGTGAAGGCGCTGTCGTGGGACAATCGTATCCGGCATAATCCCGCCGTACGCGTGCACGACGCGGTTCTGATTAACGGTATAAAACTCGGCGTGTTCGGCGGAATCGGTACGGGATGCGTGGCCGTTGCGCCGTTCCGCGTAATCGATTTTCTGGATGCATCGCCCGCTTGGTGTATAATACCGGGCCGTGGTCAGTTTCAGTGCCGCTGATTGTGATAACCTGGTGATGCGTTGCACAAGACCCTTGCCGAACGTCTGTTCTCCCACGATGACGCCGCGATCCAGGTCCTGGATGGCCCCTGCGACGATTTCGCTGGCGCTCGCGGAGCGATTATTCACAAGGATGACGAGGGGAACGGAAGCGTACGAAGGCTCGCGGTCGGATTGAAATTCGCGAATGATGCGGCCGTTGCGTCCGCGGGTCGAAACGATACGCGTGCCTTTCGGGACAAAGTTTTCCACGATATCCACTGCTGTTTCAAGCAAGCCTCCTGGGTTGTTGCGCAGGTCGATAATCAATCCTTTCAGTTTGTTCTCGGGGCCAAGGCGCTTGAGCGCTTTTTCGAATGCGGAGGAAGCCTGTCGTGTGAACCGCTGGAGCTGGATTACCGCGATACCGGGGGCAACAAATCCGTAGTATCCGATCGCGGGCAGATGGACGAATTCCCGCTCGAGAGTGAAGTGCAATGTATCGGCGATGCCCGGTCTCGCGATGGTCAGGCGTACTTTGGTTGCGGGGTTTCCGCGCAACCATTTCCTGATAGCGTCCGGTTTCAACCGGCTGGTATTATGGTTGTCCACGGCCAGGATAACATCGCCGGGGCGCAACCCACCCCGCTGTGCCGAGTATCCCCGCAGGACGGAAGTTACGGTGATGCGGTTGTCCCGGTAACCGAGGTAAATGCCTATGCCGCTGTACATCCCGACGGTAATCGTGGTAACGTCCTGCTGGTGTTCCTTGTCGATGAACTGCGAGTATGGATCGAGGATGGAAACCATGCCGCGGATACCGGCCGTTATCAACTCCTCGGGATCGATATTGTCAACGTAATTCGTGCGAATTTCGACGAATACTTTCTCGTACAGGTCGAAGCTTTCCTGTATCTGGCGCCAGAGCGTTCCTCCCGAACGAAAACCCATGAGTAGAACGACGCCGAGGAGGAGAATAACCGCTGATGTTTTCTTGCCCAACTTGAAATCATTCATGTCAGCACTTGTTCAATGTTCGAATGAATCGTGATGATACGTTTTCAGGAGGAGTTCGGTTTTTACTATGACAGCGTCCGCGATTTCTTGCCGGGACAAGGAAGCATCGACGATCGTCCAGCGTTTCGGCTCCTTGCGCGCTAATTCGAGATATCCCGCACGAACGCGCTGGAAAAACGCCAGGGGCGCGGATTCCATTCGATCGCTTCGTTCCCGGGAGCGGGCTTTTCTGGCAAACGCATCTTCGGGGGAGATGTCCAGGAAGAACGTACAATCCGGCCGCGTGTCAAACGTGGCCATTGCATGCACGTGAGCCAGGTTTTCCACGTCCAGGCCCCGGCCGTATCCCTGGTAGGCGGTGGTGGAGTCGTAATACCGGTCACAGATGACGACGATACCCCCGGAAAGAGCGGGGAGGATGACCTCGCTGGTGACTTGCGCACGGGCGGCTGAAAACAGGAACATCTCGCAAACGGCATTCATTCCGCTGTTTTTTGTGTCAAGAAGAAGGTCACGGATTTTTTCCGAAATAGCTGTGCCCCCCGGTTCACGAATGATCCGGTATCGGATACTTTTCTTTTCCAACCACGACGAAAGCAGTTGGATCTGAGTCGTTTTTCCCGAACCGTCAATTCCTTCAAAAGTGATGAGCGGGGCGTGCCGCTCTTCAATTCGTTTCATCGGATCAATTCCCTGGAATCGAAAATCGTATCATGATGAATATAAAGCACGTGGTTGCCGGGAACAATTGAAAATGCGTTGCCGATGATGGTGTCATCGCTCGTCAGCCGCGCGGGTGGTGCGCCTTGTGTTCCTGCTTCAGGTACTCCCGGTCAACGTGGGTGTAGATCTCGGTAGTGCT
>JALUUP010000290.1 GCA_027021285.1 Bacteroidota bacterium
CCCAGAACGTTTGATCCACGGGGGAACCGTCGCCAATCCAGGGAGCGATGAGAAACTGGTTGAACCTCATGTCCGGGTGCTGACCGGTCCGAAGCATGACGTCGTCGTGGCTGATGATCAACCGTCCGTCATACCAGTACGAGATGACTCCGTCGGCCACGCCCTTGCCGTCGACGATGCTGTTGAGACGGAAATACGCCTCGATGAAGTGCCAGTCGTTCTTGTAGTAATCGCCGCGATCGTCCCGGAAATACACGCTGCCTGCTTTCCACTGCTTGCCGTTGCGGTGAACGGAACCGACACGGTAGCAATCGCCTTCCCCGTGCCCGTCGCTGTCGCCGTTGCAGCCCGCCACCGCCCTGTTTTCCGTCACCCGCGTCAAATCGATACCGATGTTCGATTCGTCGATGTTCTCGCTGTCCTGGATGGACAGCAGCGGCTCACCTTCGTTCTGCTCGATGTAGGCGGTCAACCGCGTGTACGCCGGACCTGTCCAGACGCCGTTCTTGTTGGTCAGTACCAGGAATTCATGCGGGTGGTACGGTCGATTCGAACCCTCCCAGTTCTCGCTGTACTTGACGTAATAGCTGACATAAACCTCTTCCGTCTCCGGGAATGCATGCCGTATGGCGCCGCCCGAGGTCGGCGTCGTTGCTCCCTTGTAGAAATGGAATTCGACCGAGCTCTTGCTGCCGGCCACGTGCTCGACAGTGGACAGTTTCAAGCCGGTATTGTCGTACCATCCCCGCGAGGCAAAATCCGCGTCCTCGAAATGCTCCTGGAAGAGAATGGTTTGCGATCGGACATTCACGCCGGTTATGAAAGTAATCATCGAGACAATGATTATGGACAGACGAACCCCGCCCTTCTTCCTGTCACTCACAAATGAGTAATTCAATCCCTCCTCCGGTTTTGTGAGGTAGAAAAACAATCCCGTTTTCTCCGGGATGACAGTATAAAACCACCTGAATGCATCTCAACTGCCTGACTTCTATGAGGCAACAACCCATAACGCAAGCGAACAAGCCCACGCGATCTATTTGTGCTTCTGCCACTTCGAATCCACTCCAACATAAAGACAGGAACGCAGTCTCGCAAGCAGGATGAAGAGCAAGGGGCGTCGTAATAGCATGATACAAACCGCACCGGGACGCCGTGGATGCAAAGCGATAAGATTTATTTCAACCGTGACAAAAGATACGTGTAGATCAATCCGCTGCTGAACGCCCGCTGCTTGTTCGTGGTCGCCGCCGCGTGACCGCCCTCGATGTTCTCGTAGTAGTACACCTTGTATCCCATGTCCTCCATCTTCGCAACCATCTTCCGTGCATGACCGGGATGAACGCGATCATCGCGTGTCGATGTGTTGAAGAACACCACCGGGTACTTCATCCCCGGACGCAGGTTGTGATACGGCGAGTACTTGCTGATGTACTCCCATTCTTCCGGCAGGTCGGGATTGCCGTATTCTCCCATCCAGCTTGCCCCGGCAAGGAGCTTGTTGTACCGCTTCATGTCGAGAAGGGGAACACGGCATACAACGGCGTTGAACAGTTCGGGACGCTGGGTAAACACCGCTCCTACCAGCAAACCGCCATTGCTCCCGCCCATGATACCGAGGTGTTCGGGCGATGTGATTCTTTTTTCAATCAATTCCTCCGCCACGGCAATGAAGTCATCGAAAACGCGCTGGCGGTGCTCTTTCAGTGCGGCCAGGTGCCAACGAGGACCGAATTCACCGCCCCCGCGGATGTTCGCCAACACGTACACCCCGCCCCGTTCCAGCCAGGATGTTCCTACCGTCGCGGAGTAACGCGGGCGCATAGCGATCTCGAATCCGCCGTAACCGTAAAGCAACGTCGGATTCTTCCCGTCATACGCCGTGCCCTTGGCCTGCATGACGAAAAACGGGATGCGTGTCCCGTCCCTGGAGACGGCTTCGTACTGCTTTACTTCGTACTTGCTCCCGTCGAAAAATGCGGGCAGGCTCTTCATTTTCTCAATTGAAGTATCGTTCACAAGGTACAGGGTGGTGGGCTCCAGGAAGCTGTCGTACGTGAAGAAAAACCGGTCGGTCTCCTCGTCCGTGGCCACGAGACGTATGCTGCCGTAATCCGGAGCGTCAACCTTCGACCGGACCCACCTACCGTTCTCGAAACGATACCTGTATAACACGCTCCGCACGTTGACCAGCATGCCGACAAGGAGATCATTCCTGGTTCGGGTGACTCTTTCCACGCTCGATCTCTCGTCCG
>JALUUP010000291.1 GCA_027021285.1 Bacteroidota bacterium
CGCAATGAGAAGCACCTTCAACACCGCCGGGGAAAAATACAGTGTCGTCGCCAGGACGAGCACGCCGTACACCACCTCGAAAAAGAGCCAGACCCCGATGGCCGCGCCGAGGGCAACCTGTTGCCGCCCGGCAATCTGGGATATCAGTACCGCGCAGCCGGAAAATATTATACCCAGAATCATGGCGTAGGCGAGGAACAGCGCGTAAGACAATGCGCCAACCACACCGATGCTCAGTGAGATGATGATGCCGGGAACAGAAAACCCAATGGCGGTAGCGCCAAGCAGGGTGAGCAAAAGCCCGAGGAATTTTCCGAGCACCACCTGCTGGCGCGAAACCGGCTGCGCGACCAGCATTTCAAGGTATTCCTTGTTCGAGATGAAACTGAACACACCAAGAAGAAGGGCGAACAGGGGCATGATGAACCCCGTCAGGCTGATCAGGCTGGTGGAAGTGCGCACGAAATCCTGGAAGCCTGAGTAGCCGGACGTCACCATGCCGAAATAAGCGATGAAAAACGTCAAGAGGGCGAATATACCGGCAAACGCCGTCACCCACTTGTTGCGGCGGTTGAGGGTGAATTCCTGGACGGCGATGAGCAGTACCGGGTTGCTCATTCCTCCTCCTCAACCGTGTGCGCTCCCATGACTTTCACCACGCCCAGCGGCTTTCCATCGACGACGCGGATGAAGGCGAAACCCGAACCAGGTCGCACGGCCAGCATGCGGCGCGTCACCGGCTCCCCGGATGCCGGCACCGTGACCTCTCCCATCTCTTCGTATCCCTTCAACGAGAGGCGTTCGTCGGTCTCCAGGCCGCGACCCGTGAATTCCCACTCGATGAGCTCGCCTTTGTCAACCGTGATCACGCCGGGTTCCATCCCCCCGGGCACAACAACGACCGGGATTTTCCTGTCCGGCGTTCCTTTCAATACCCGAAATCCCACCCAGTCCGTGATCGACTCGTCGTCGTATTTCCGGTGCGATTCAGCCGCGCTCTTGTCGGTGAAGCACAACACGCCGCCGTTCATGACCGTCGGGATATGACGGGTCAGGAGAAAATATGTCGAATCCGCCGGAACAAACCTCCCGGTCTCGTAATCCGCGAAGTATATCGCGCCCGGCTGCGATACGCTCCGCCGATCCTGCTCGTATTTTTTCAAGAGACAAACCGGTGAATCGAACGGTACGAACTCGCCGTCGAGAACATACCCGCAGGCTTCGTTGACCTTGTCGATGATCATGTTACAATTGGCACAGGCATCCACACCCGCCGTTACCTCAGGCACGGGCTTTCCGCCGCATTGCACCAGGACAGCGGTCACGGCAACATACAGAAACCGCGACAAGAATGTGTGCGCCCTTGCGCCGGACATCCGACATTCCGCACGCAGTGTCATTTCAGTTTTCCTCTTTCGGTTGTGCGCGTATTTCACAGGCCACTTCCTTTCATTTCGTAGCGTTCAGTCAGCAGCGTTTCCCAGCTTGGAGGATCGGTATGGATTTCCTCAACGATACCACCTGCCGCCTCCACTGCCCGGATGATGGACAAACGCTTGTCCGGTGTCGCTTTGAAAGAGAAACTAGCGCCGTTGCCGGATACCAGGCGCGCCCCGGCCTTGTCCATGACCGACGCAATGCCGTCCACCGGGGCGGCCAGCGTTACACGCACCAATGTCTCTTCCGCAATTGCCGCCTTGAACTCCGCCCTGGATGACACGCCCACCATGACCCCGTTGACGAGGATGCCGATCCGGTCGGCAAGCTGGAGCGCGTCTTCCAGGATGTGCGAGGCGAATACGAACGTTTTGCCTTTCCCTTGTAACTCGGTGATGAGTTCGCGCAATCGCCTTACTCCCAGTGGATCCAGGTTCAGCGTGGGTTCGTCGAGAAGATAGATTTCCGCTTCGCTGACGAACGTGACAGCCAACCCGATGCGTTGGACCATTCCGCCAGAAAACTCCCGAACGAGACGGTCGGCGTCTTCATACAACGCAACTGTTTCGAGTATCTCGTCCACGCGGGATAACGGCGCGTTCCGGAGGCGGGCGAACAGGGTCACTACTTCCCGCGCCGTCAGGTAACCGGGGATGGATATTCGCTGCGGCATGAAGGAAAACATGGCATTGTATTCGCGCGAGGCTGTCGCGATGTTGTTCCCCTTCACGAGAATGCGGCCGCGAGTGGGGAAATGCAGGCGCGCAAGGGATCGGATGATCGTGGACTTGCCGCTGCCGTTGGGTCCCAGCATTGCGAACGTTTCCCCGGTGTCGATGGCCAGGCTCAACGGTTTGACGGCGTGAACCGATCCGTACCATTTCTCAAAATTCTCAAAAACGATCAATCTGTCATCCGGTTTCGTCATATCACTTACCGCGTTTTCGGCGGCTTATCCTCAGCAGAAAAAGTACGGGAATCCCGCCGACCAGAAAATACAGAACGGCAAAAACCGGGCTCGAATCACTCGACATGTGATGGGTCTTTTCCCAGGGAACGTCCGCGTTGTCAATCGGCCTCATCAACGGCAGGGGGTCCGCTTCCGTGCCCATCGCGAGAACGGGGAGCGAGCGCTCCGCTATTTCCAGGATACGCGCCGCGGGGCTGAACAGGTAAAATCGAATTTCCGGGAAGCGTGTTTCAATAACCTGGAACACGTTCTGAATCTTGAATGGCACGTCGCCCAAACCGTCACCGTCAAGGTCATAACCGTCGTATTGCGACCAATAGTTTCCACCGGAATCCGCAGCCCACACCATGTGCGTCTTTCTCCCGTCCACCACGAGATTGCTGAGATTATTGATGATATTGTTGGCGACGAAGACGTTCTGCTCGCCCGTACTAAAGAGCTGCACGGCGATGTCGTTGTCAACGATATCGTTGTGTGTAAAGCGACTGAAATTCGCGTTATTCAGGAAGACGCCGCGGCTGTTGTCAATGATAAGGTTATCCGAGGCGCTGGTGTGATCCATGGACTGGTAGAGGAGTCCATATGCGTGAAACCCACGGCACCGCGCGAAAACGTTCTGGTGGAACACGATGTATTGCGAATACATCAGGGCGGCTCCTGCCACATTTTGCTCGAACAGGTTGCTGAAAAAGCGATTGTTGTTCGAATACATGTAATGCAAGCCGTACCGCACATCGTGGATGTAATTGTGATGAACATTGGTCGAATCGGTAAACGAGAAGTAGATGCCATCACGAGTATTGAAAACCTCGTTGCGGTACAGGGTGTTATGCTGCGAGTTCCACAGGTGAATTCCGTTCCCTCGGTCCTCGGATATGAGATCGAGCCTGCCCACGATCCGGTTGTCATGAATATCAACGTAGCTTCCACCCTTCACATATATCCCGTGCAGGGGCTTCGTGATGAGGCAGTTGCGTATGATCACGGAATCCGCCTCCACCAGGATACAGGCAATGTCATTGTTCAGGTCAAGGCCGGACTCACTGACGTGCAAACCATCGAGGACGGTCCCCGAAGCGAGTATCATCATGGTGTGCCCGATGAAACCGCCGCGGATGCGCGGAAGATTGCGTCCGATGATTGTGACGCGTGTTGTGACACGGAGGTTTTCCTTGTATTCGCCGCCGGCGACGACAATGGTATCGCCCTGCTCCGCTCTTTCGATGACGGCCTGTATGGATTGCCCCGGATATACGTTATGGGTTTGACATAATAATGCCCGGGGTTGGACACAGCCCCAGGCAAGCAAGAACAATGCACACACCAGGCGGTGATGATCACGCCCGCCGGGAACGGGTTTCAAATTCCACCTGGTCGTATCGAGTTTCACAGACGATCAAAGGGATTTCAACTGGGCATCCAACATCGTCTTGGTACGCACGCCGGCCACGCCGGTCTTCACCAACAACTGCCAGGTGTTTTCCAGATCAAGGAACAGCTTTTTGTCATACTCGCCGGCTTCCATTCTTTTCTTACACGATTCATACATATCCATGGCCGACTTGAGCTGTGCTTGAGTATCTTCCCAATCGTTAAAAACAATTTTGTCCTTGATCCGATCCCCGTATTGCTCGAACCCTGCCTTGATGTACGCGGCAACGGGATTAAGGATGTTGAGGATCTCGATAATTTCCGCATTCTTGTTGATGACCTTTGCCTCCCAATCCGTGTCCGAACTCGGGGTCCTGCGCTCTGGCACCGGCATCGGCTCCGGGGCAGTGTATTCAACGGTCGCACCCGCCTGGCTTCCACCCTCTGGCTGTCCCGCAGGTGAAGTATCCTGATCTCCCCCACACCCGTACATGATCATACAGGCAAAAAGTAGTGGAATAACCCGCTTCATATATACCTCCACGTTGTGAGAATTATGAACAAACAAGTGATTTGTTAGCTAGTAAGAATACCAAGACCATTCGATCGATATCGGAGCCGTGTTGTGCAATGACGATCTATCAGGCAGGTTTTACAGGCATCAAGCGTATGGCCGTTTTGTACGTAAAGTAAATCCCCAGAAGCACAAGAACCCCAAAGAGAATGAAGAAATACATGCCGCTCGCCGGGTACGAAGTCACTGTAAACTGGCCGACTAATTTCGTACCAAACAAGGGAGGGGTAAAAGGAGCAACCTTGACTGCCGCTCGGGGATCGAGGTTGTGGCCGTAGCTGTGCAGCATGTACCAAAACCGCCAGAGCGAAAAGCCCCCGAAGTACACGGTTGAGACGAAAATATCCAACAGTGTTTTCAACGTACCAATGGCGGCAGCCCGCAGCGTAAGGACCACCATAATACTGACCACGAGGGGAATCCACTTAAACTCCGTAAAATCCTCTTCCCGCAATTCAGCCATACCGATATAGTGATTCAGAACATTGATTTCCGTGAGATCATTCCCATCATCACCCCCGTACAGCTTGTTGGAATAAATGTACAACTCCAGTCCTTCCGGGTACTGTTGGGACGTGAATTCCAGTTTCCAAAGCGGCAGGAACAAACCGGGAATAATGACCAACGCAGCCAGAAGGATCGTCAACCTGCTCTTTGTCACCAACGGAAAATCCAGAGAGGCACGAAACCTACGTAACATATCTCGCATTTACTTCCCCTGTATCAAAAATCGAATGGTTCTTGGATAATGGTTCGATGAATACCGTAAGACCGTACCCCGCCGGGGGTACGGTCCACGGGTCAACAATTACGGCTTTACGAGTAAATAACCTTGCATCTCCTGATGCAGGGCGCTACAGAAATTTGTGCAGTAATACGCATAGACTCCAGCCTTGTCGGCAACAAACGACGTCGTCTTGGTTTCTCCCGGATCAACCACGATGTTGATGTTGTAATCGTTGATGGCAAAACCATGAAGTTCGTCGCGTGTTTGCTCGATGTTGGTAATATGAACGGTGACGTGGTCGCCCTTCTTTACACGAATGACATCAGGAGCAATGAAAGACCGAACAACGATCATCCACACCTCGACCTTATTTCCGTTTCGTACGATCTTGGTTTCTTCCTTCGACCACACGGCATTCGGATTCTTCGGACTCAAAGGATCATCCCTCTTATACACCTCGATCGTCTTGATCTTATCGGCCTTGATCATCTGGGCGTAGTGCGGTTCCGGCTCGGTAAACGCGTCATACAGGAGCTTCATGTTGTCGCCGGAAATATCGATCAACTGGGCAGCCTCCGGAATGGAAGGACCGACGCTGATATGGCGCCCTTTCGACAGCTTGTTCAACGCGATAAGATAATTTCCGTCCGGGGACTTGGAATCGCCTTCCGCCGTGCACAGGTGGCCAATATTATAGGCTACGGGGATCTTTTCCACCACGTACTGGCTCATGTCCGCGCCTTCTTCGTAAGGAGGTAGTTTCCATTTCGCAACCGCGCTTTCAATAAACAACGATGTGTACGCATAGCCCTTGCCGTCAAACTGTGTATGGAGAGGTCCCAATCCAATCGGAATTTCCGCTTCGCGCACGGAAGCGTAGTTGATCACGGGAATGCCGTCGATCGTCTCGGTAAAATCTTTCGACTCGATGGCCTTTTGTATCTTCTCGAAATCGAAAACGGTCGTTGTGGGAGAAAGCTTTCCCGAACCAATAATCCAACGGCCGTCCGGAGTTACATCCACACCGTGCGGCGATTTTGCCAGTGGAATGTAGTATGCCAATCCCGGGAAATCAGCAGGGTCGAGAACTTTGACGCCGCTGACCGTTTTAGCCTTGCCGGATGCCGCAGCCTTTTCCGCTTCTTTCCAGTTCACCATCACGACGAAATCCTTGTCTTTCTGCGAGGCGGTAACTTCCAGTTTTCCGCCTTCAATGAATTCCCGTTCCGAGTTGTAACACGTCCAGAACATCCAATCCTTACTCGGTCCTTTACCGGCATCACCCAAGTCGTAATCGAAGGGAGGAACGACGATTTCCCAACCCACGGCCATGGTCCCGTCATCGGGGTCAACCTTGATGCCAACCAGGATGCCTTTGTACTTATCCGCGTAGTCCGTGACATCGGCATACGACCCGGACGGGAACGGTACCGACATGCGCGTAGCGGAAGTTACATACTCCGTGTTCTCCGTCACGAACGTCGCGCCGTGATTTCCGGAAAGATTTGGAATTTTCAGGATCTGCTTGGTTTTGAAGTCGCGCAGATCAACACGCGCTACACGGCCGTTTGCATTGTCATTGATGAAGAGCCACCGGCCGTCGTATTCTCCATCCGTCTCCGAAAACGCCGGGTGGTGTGCGTCTCCCCACTTGAAACCGCCCAGCATCTTTTTCGATTCCTCGTCGAATCCGTATCCCGTCCCTGGATAGGGGGTGAACACCGGTATGGTACAGATATGACGCATGGACGGTACACCGGCGACAAAGATGTTGCCACTGTGACCACCCGAATAAAACAAGTAGTACTCGTCAAGGTCTCCGGGAGCAACGTACGTTGCCAACGCCGCCGACGCTTGCTCCGACGTACCCGAATTCCGGCCCCGTTTCGATTCCTTGTCGCCGCACCCGTGGATCAGCAGCATACTCGAAATGAAAGCCACAAGGACGAAGACATTCCGGTAATGATGTGCCTTCATAAGTCGTTTATCCTCCAGAAGGTGAATGATGATGAAGTGTTTTATCTAACAGCTGTTTCGGACGTGGAGAGAGAATCCGCCTTGTTCTTGACAATATTGTAGGCCTTATTAATCTTCTCGATCGCTTCCCACTTCTGCTTGTCTGTGAGAATGATCTGGCTGCCCAGGATGATTTCCATGGTGCCCGTCGGTTCGAACAGAAACTCCTCGACTGTTTTGTTGAACCTGGCACGAACATCGTCCGGCGCATACGACAGGTCCGGTCCCTTGTCCGTTGGCGACTTGATATCAAATGCCTTGATACTGTGGCACACGAAGCAACTGTGTTCCACGAAAAACGCTCCATCGCCTTCGCGCAACTTGCGATCATATTCGATCTCTTCCGGCGTTCGTATTTCTTTCAATTCCACGCCGGGAAGGTAGTTTACCGGTAACGAAGAATGATCTTTCCAGCTCATGACCAGCATGGTCAACGCGATGGCATCCTTGGTCTGGAAGTTCATGTCGGGCATGATGGTGTTAGGGACAACCGAGGCAGGCGATTTGAAGTGATAGAAATGCCAGTTGAAAACCGATGGTAATTCCACGGCGAAGTTGCTGAAGTCGAAACTGCCGGGATACTTGTCCCCTTCCCGCGTCAAATCCGGTCCCAAACTCCCCCCGTTGCCGTTGATGACATGACACACTTTGCATCCTTTCTTACGCACCAAGGACTTGGCGTAATTGATGTAGTCCGCGCCGGGGGTTGAACGTTCATATCGATGGCACAGGTTGCACCGAATTTCGTACAGGGGCGGCGGATTTCGCGGATCGTATTCGGAACCGATGATTTCACTCAGCAAAGGTTCACCCCAGTCCTTATCGAACCCGTGCGCTTCAAATTCCGTCACGGCGTAGCCCTGACCGCCATGGCAGATCGTGCAGCCATACTTCTCCACCGGATGCGCTTCCAGAATTTCGGGTTTCGGGTGTGTCGTCCAGGGCTGTTCCACACGCTCCAGTCCTTTCCATATGATCCCCTGATGGCAGGTGATGCACCTGTCGACACGATTCAAATCCTTGACCCAAATTTGCTGAATACCGCTCGGAATAGTAGAAAGATCGACAGACCCAAAATTCTCGGCAATGATATCCCTGAACTCTGCCTGATAGTCCTTCCATTCAGGCGATGTATCCGCGAAAATAACCGCCATGCTGGAAAGAAAAACAAGTACGCCTGCCGCCAACAGAATGTAGAGCTCTTTTTCATTGATTCTTTTCATGGGTCGCCTCAGAACGAAATGGGGTGAATCGGCCAGGTTTCCCACGGCCAGTAAAACATCCAGTTCGGTCCTCGAAGAGCGGTACCGACATACGTCAAAAGGATGAACGAAATCACGAAGGCGCTGAACAGGGCGAGACCCGCCATGCGATGCGATCGTGTCTTCCTGAACGCAACATAATACAAAAGGAGGAACAGAACGATCAGGAGGTTCGCCGGATTAACGAGTTCAAAAAACAACTGGCTCTCGATCCCGGAAAACACTTCGCGCACGGGAAACATCACACCAATGGCCACGCAAACGACCGTTGTCAGCAGTCCCCACAAAAGACCGATCAACGTCCAGCGCTTCCCGGTTGAATTGGTGAACCAGATACCAAGATGCGTCTGCTCACGATCAATGAAAGGAATCATGGCTAACCCGACCACAAGCAGAAACGGGATGAGCACACCACCAACGAAGGCAGAATATCCCACCATTTCCTGCAGTCCGAGAAAATACCAGGGGGCTTTGGCGGGATTGGGTGTAACCTCAGGATTGGCGGGTGCTTCCAGGGGAGCGTGGACAAACAGTGCCAGTACAGTCAATACCAGCAAGGTGAGAAGAACAACATTCAGGACGCGCAGGGTAAGGTTCGGCGACGAAGGAACAGAATTCTCGTCATTCAACACCGTCGGATCCATCACCTGCGCAGTGACACCTTTAGCGATACCTAACACACTGTACGTCTTTGTTTTACGCGGAAGTTGCGGCGACTGTTTTTTCGTCTCTTCCCGCACCTGCTCAATCACGGCTAACCCTCCATCTTTCCGGATCCTCCACATATGCCAGATGAGGAGCCCAAACATGGCAAGCGGCAGGAAGGCTACGTGAAGAACGTAAAACCGGATGAGAGCGTTCTGCCCAATGATCGTTCCTCCTAATAAAAACTGGCGGATTTCTTCGCCGATGAACGGGACATTCGACGCGATATTCGTTCCTACCGTGATCGCCCAGAACGCCAACTGATCCCATGGAAGAAGATAGCCCGTAAAGCTCAGCAACAGCGTTAGTACCAGAAGGACGATGCCGATGACCCAGTTATAAGAGCGCTTGCTGCCAACCGTGGTCCCGTCTTTGTAAGCATTGGTATAAAACACGCGAAACATATGGAGAAACACCATGGCCACCATTATATGCGCAGCAAGCCTGTGTACGCGTCGTAAAAACCACCCGAAACTCACGGCGAACTCAATGTCTTTAATCGACCAGTACGCCCGTTCCACCGATGGGGTGTAGAAGAACATTAAGAAGATACCGGTAACCGTTAAAACCAGGAACAAGGTAAAGGTAATCGTTCCCAAGTACATGGAGTAGGGAAACGCCAGGCTTTTCAAAGACACCCGGTTCGGGAACCAGTGCAAAAGGAAATTCTGTACGACGGCGCTTCCCGCCTCCCGACTGGATTCCGGTTTCCAGGGCCATAGAAGTTGTTTCCACAAGGAAGATTTTGGCTCAAGGCTCATATCATACCACCAGTCTATAATCACGAGAGACTTCTTGCGAAAGGTCAACGACCAATTGACCATCTTCCGGAGATACTTCCAACGGATGCCATGAAAGAGGTCGTGGTGCAGGACCGGCAAAGTTTGTACCTTCGTCGTAAAACTTGGAGCCATGGCAGGGGCAGTGAAATTCTCCTTTTGCCTCGTAGGTCAGACCCCGCACTGTTCGCTTCTTCGGCTTCTTGTATGGTGCGAACTTCACCGTACAACCGAGATGCGTACATACGCCGGAGATGCAATGGAAGGCGTTTCCCTTTCGAAAGATAAACACACGCCGGTCTTCGAGGAACGTCGCGCCTTCACTGAAATTGCCGGGAGGACCAGCCTTGAACCGCTGAGGAGGTTCATACAACACGTTTGGAAACAAAGACTTAACGT
>JALUUP010000292.1 GCA_027021285.1 Bacteroidota bacterium
TCCCGCGCAGCGCATCGTCTTCACCCTGCGCGATCTCCAGGATCTCTCCGTCGATGAGGTTTGCGCCATAACCGGCCTGTCCGCGGCCAGCGTCAAAACCAACCTGCATTTCGCGCGCAAAGCCATTCGCGACAAGCTTGAACGCCGGTACCAGATAGAGGACGCGCGCCCATGAACTGCCATGATTATCAAGCGTTACTGCGATTGAACCGGCCGGGAGAACGCACGGAGAGCGAAGACAGGTTGCTGGCCGCACATCTCGAGGCCTGCGCGGGGTGCAGGCGGGAAAAAGACCTGCTGGAGCGCGTGGACACCGGCCTGGAGTTTCTCCGCGGCGCAGTTCCGGAAATCCGCGAGCCGGAAAAGCTTGCCGACAGCATCATGGAGCGCCTCGGACCGTCGCCGGCTCCTTGGCCTAGGTTTCGCTTCGGATGGAATTCCCGACGCGTTCGACAAGCCGGGCTCAGGACGGCGGGAGCGGTTGCGGTTCTCGCCGTGCTGGCGTTCTGCTTCCAGGCGTTCCAGGTTTTGCATGACGTACGCGCGCTGGAAGAGCGTACCAGCCGCGTGCGCGATCTCCCGGTGCGGACCGGTGTCGCGTTCGTGGTTCCGGAAAAAGAGCTGGCCCGGTTCCCCGGGGTGGATTCGCTCCGGCGCGCGCCGCTGGACGTCCGCGCGGTTAACGGCGGTTACATCGTCGGAAAGTCCGAGCTGCGCCTGTTGCGCAAGCGCCTGGATGCCTGGTTGACGATCGGCCGGGGAAGCCGCGGCGCCCGACCGGAATTCTCCCGGCTCCCTTCGGCCATCGATCGGTTGCCGGTGTCGCGTTCGTTTATTCTTACACTGGAAAGACAAGGAGCGTAACCATGATGTTCTCCAAGCGCACATTCGGCCTGATCGCGATTGCCGCCGCACTGACCTTGAACGGTTGTCTCGAGATCGAAACCACCACCGTGGTCCGCGGGGACGGCACGGTCACCAGGACGGTGATCGTCACCGGCGATTCCTCCTCGATCAGCGAGGGAAGGCACCTGCTCTCCCTGGACACGACGTGGCGGCGGGATTTCCGGAAGAAAGACGAGCGTAATTACGAGCTGGTCGCGGTCAAATCCTTCGAGGACCCCGGTGAGATGAATGAATCGCTGCGGGGAACGAAAGGAACGACTCTCGACATCCGAGTGGATTTCGGCAAGCAGTTCTATTGGTTTTTTACGCGGTACTTTTATCGCGAAACCTGGCGGAAGTTCAATCCGTTCGACACGATTCCCATGTCGCAATACCTGTCCCCGAAAGAGATCGAACTGTTCCAGAAGCACGAAATCCTGAAAGAGCCCTTTGAATCCCCGGACGACAGCCTCGCTCTTCAGCGCGCGCAGGAGCGGTTCATGGCCTGGCAGAACCGGAACGTGTTCGAGGATTTCTACGCGGAGTTTTTAAACGGCGTCAAGGCGCTGGCCGACCCGTCGTTGACCGCCGAGGATGTGGAAACGCGCAAGGAGGAGCTTTTCGAGGGCGTGGAAAACCTCATCGAAGTAAACGCCATCGACACGCTGCCCCGTGTGTTTGGCGCAATTCTCCGTTCGCCGCTGGCCGTTGAAGCAGTGAAAAAGAACGCGGCGGGATTCGAACGCTTTCGTCGGAAGATGGAGTTCGTGCAGGAAATAATGGAGAACAGCTACAAGAACGCGGTTGTCATGCCGGGATTGATCGTGGAGACCAACGCGCCTGCCATCGAAGGAAACCGGGTCTCGTGGGATGATTTTATCGCGTATTGTTACTTCGGTGATTACGAGATGACGGTGGAATCACGGGCGGTCAACTGGCTGGTGGTCGTGCTTACCGGCGCGTTTTGCGTCGCGATACTGGTTTTCTACATCGTGGGCAACATCAGGAAACGGCGTAAGAGCAGAGAAGGATTTGAAAATTGAAATTTGAAATTTGTAATTGTTCAAGAACTGGCGGATTGCAAACTTCCATGGTTAATTGGAATTGTAGGAGGGATTTCCAAATCCCGGATTGCCGAATTTGCGAATTTCCGGATTGCCGGATTTGCGAATTCCTGGATTCCCGCTTGCGCGGGAATGACATGCAGTAGCTATTTGTGCTGTCGGGCCAAAGCGATCACGATAGCCCACGGATTCATCCGTGGGGAAAGGTTCCGAAGGGCCAAGTTCTCAACCGTTTCAACGGTTTCTGGAATTGATTAACCGCAAAGGACGCAAAGAAGGCGCAAGGGACGCAA
>JALUUP010000293.1 GCA_027021285.1 Bacteroidota bacterium
CACGGCGCTTCAGGATGATTCGAACAAGCGGAATGTATCGTGATGGGTAATCATGGTTTCCAGCAAACCGGGGTGGATCATCCACTGGAGTTCGCAAGAATCCGGCTTCAGCGAGACCCATTGGTCGAGCGCGACGCGAAGGCACACCAGCGCTCCCGCCGCCATTTGCACGGATGCCCGCGCAGTGGAATTCCCGCCCGAGATCAGTTCCGACACCAGCGCCTCGACGGTGGGATTGTGGCCGACAAGAAGAGGGATGCGACAATGATCCGGCAACGAACGCAGCAATCGCATAGCCTCTCCGACTCCTCCGCCGTACAGCGATTTCTCCTCGCGGATCGCCTCGCCATACCCGGACGTTTCGGCTACGAGCTCCGTCGTGCGCAGGGCGCGCAAGGCCGAGGAAGTCATGATAAAATCTGGAGCCAGCGCGGAAACACGCAGAAACACGCCGATGCGACGCGCATCCGCCACGCCGCTTAGGGTAAGCGTTCGTTCAATATCGGCGCCGCCCGGTTCCTGCCAGGCGGATTGAGCATGCCGGAGAATAAGAAGGGACCTGTTTTCTTTCATGCAATACGCTTGAATCCACGAAAAACAAGGTCACGGCATTCTCGCGGGAACGCCGTGACAATACACATCCCTTCACGGGGCTCGCGCCCGACCGGGATCGTAATACTCCGATGACCGGCCGAAAAAACGCGCCGACCTCTTTTAGTTCTGGGCGTCCCCTTCCTCGTTGCCGCCCTGGTCGGGAGCACCGTGTGGATTGGGCATACCGGACTCGCTGACATCCTTGATCTTCACATCCGCCGGAGGTTCGAAGGCGGAAGCGGGAATGTCGATATCCGTTTCAACCGACTTGGCCGTGATCGCCATCTTGACTCCCATCATGTTGACCAGCGATTTAAGGCTCAAGCCGTTCCATACGTACATGGTGGAGCCCATGAAATCGTACGTCGTGCACTCGCGGCCCAGGAAATCCTCTGTTCCGGTTTTCTTGCCTCCCATGCGAATCAACATCTGCTCACCGAGGTTTTTCTTCTGTTCCTCGGTCAAACCCTCGGCGATCTGCTTGATCATGTCCGGGACCGGGTTTTTCATCTTGGTCCCTTCCTTTTTATCCAGGTCGATCTGGTAGCTGACGTCATTCGCCTGGATGGCCAGCGTATTGATCGTGTTTTCCTGCCCCTGGATTTTCATCGTGTAGTGGTCTTCGCGGGCCTCGTAATATCCCCACTGGTCGAAGATCAGCTTCTGGGTGCCGACGGCGTCACCGGTGTACTCGTACTCGATGATTCCCGACTTAACCGGGTACCGCTTGAGTTCCGGCTCTTCCATTTTCACGGTGTCCTCGGAACTCCCTTTGCCACAACCGGCAATCAACAGTATCGTCACTGCAAGCAGGACGAGGTGTTGTAAACGAATCATATAAATCTCCCAAAAGTATAAAAAATCCCGCGCCGTTCCGGCGCCCGTCTTTCAAAATAGAAATTCCCCCTCCCGCAAAAAAGCCCTTGATTCCGCATCCCCTCCGGGAAGCACCGCATCCAACTTGAAAACCGCCTTGCAATTATAGAAAGCAGGGAATATGTTATAAGGATTCAGTATGAAAAAACAAGGCTGTCTGACATTTCGAACACATGACTTTTCTTAACCCCCTGTACCTCTTCTGGCTGGCGGCTGCATCGATTCCCGTTATCCTGCACCTCCTCAACCTGCGTCGAACACGGGTGGTGGAATTCAGCACAGTGAGCTTTCTCCAGGAATTGCAGAAAAGCAAGATCCGCAAGCTGAAAATCCGCCAGATTCTCCTGCTCATTCTCCGCACCCTGCTCATTATCCTGATCGTGCTGGCATTCGCCCGCCCGGCGTTGCGTGGATCGTTCGCCGGGTTCGGAGGTCAGGCACGCACCTCCGCCGTCATCATCCTCGACAATTCCTTCAGCATGTCGGCGTCGGACGAACATGGAAGCTACATCAACACCGCCAGGGAAAACGCCCGCGCCTTGTTGGACATACTGGAACCGGGCGACGAAGCCATACTCCTTCGCACCGCCGACCTGCCCTCCGAGCCGCCGCAGTTGACCTCGGTCGTGGCAGCTGTGGGCAGCGAGATCGACGATACGGAAATCGGATACGCGCACCGGTCCCTCCTTGATGCCCTGACCATGGCCCGGATGATCCTGGAACAGTCGCTGAACGTCAACAAGGAAGTCTACGTCCTGACC
>JALUUP010000294.1 GCA_027021285.1 Bacteroidota bacterium
CGGCAATGGACACACCTTTCGAAACAGTTCGGCGGGATCGGAACCAAGGGGCCTGGGGAAACCCAGATCGAAACCGACCGTCGCCTCATCCGCTCGCGCATCGACGTTCTCAAGAAAAAGCTGAAACGCATCGAGCGCAGACGGGAGACACAGCGCAAGGGACGCGACGACCTCGTCCGAGTGGCACTGGTTGGCTACACCAACGTGGGAAAATCCACCCTGCTGAATATCCTGACGGACGCGAGCGTGTTCGTGGAAAACCAGCTCTTCGCCACACTCGATTCCACCGTGCGGTCTATGACCCTGTCGTCCGGCACGACGGTGCTGATCTCGGACACCGTCGGGTTCATCCGTAAACTCCCAACCACGCTGGTGGCCTCGTTCAAATCCACGCTGGAGGAAATCGTCGAGGCGGACATCATTCTCCACCTCGTTGACGCGGCGCATCCGCGGTTCCCTGACCAGATCGTCGCAGTAAACATGACCTTGGACGAAATTCACGCAGGCGGGAAACCCAACCTGCTGGTGTTCAACAAGATCGACGTCCTCGAAGACCCGGACAATCTCGCGGAATTGCGGGAACGCTTTCCCGAGGCGGTGTTCATCTCCGCTTCCAGGGGAATCAATATTTCCACGCTGATGACCCGCATTGAAGAACTCGTCGAGCTCCAGTACGCGGAATTCACGTTCAACATCGACCCCGTCGATTACCGCATCGTGAACGAGATTCACGAGATTACCAAAGTCCTGGCCACGGAGTACGAGGATTCCATGGTGACCATTCGCTGCCGCACCAATTACGAGCGCGTCACACAGTTGCTCAAGCGGTTTCCGGACCTGCGAAGGGTGATATGAGTGATTTCACCATTCCCGACTACACCGGAAGTGATCCCGAACCGGGAACGCTTTACGTGGTATCCACGCCGATCGGCAATCTTCACGACATCACCCTTCGCGCACTTCACATCCTGTACCGGGTGAACCTCGTCGCCGCCGAAGATACCCGCACTACATCCAACCTGCTCCGGTATTACGGGATCGAAGTCCCCCTGCTCAGCCTGAACGCGCGCAACGAGCGGTTGCGCATCCCTGCCATCCTCGCCCGGCTCGAACGGGGCGAGAGCGTTGCCGTGGTCAGCGACGCGGGCACACCGGGCATCTCCGACCCCGCCGCCCAACTGATCGCGGAAACGATGGCAGCGGGCTACGAGGTCTCCGCCGTTCCCGGAGCGTCATCGCTCATGGCTGCGCTGGTCAGCTCCGGCTTGCGCATCAGCTCGTTCGTGTTCGAAGGTTTTCTCCCGGTCAAGAAGCGGCGCCGTGCCCGGCTCCAGCGCATCGCCGAGGAAGAGCGTGCGGTGGTTCTCTTCGAATCGCCCCACCGCGTGCGCCGGACCATCAAGGAATTAGCGGAGGCGTGCGGCGACCGCCGCGTCGCTATATGCCGGGAACTGACCAAGAAGTTCGAGGAAATCCGGCAGGGATCATTGGAGGAGATCGCGGAATTCCTCGAGGAAAAAGCCCCGCGCGGCGAATACGTCATCGTTCTCGACGCCCGGCGGGAAAGAAAAGAAGAGAGAACTCACTCGTAGCGCAGCGCCTCGACAGGATCGAGGTTGGCCGCTTTCCAGGCGGGATACACGCCGAAGATCACACCGATAACGGTACACACCACCAGGCCCAGGATCGCCCAATCCACGGGAACCACCACAGGGATCGAGAGCATGATGGCCACCACGTTCCCCCCCAGTATTCCGAGTATTATCCCGATGATCCCCCCGATCTGGCAAATCACCACGGCCTCGGTCAGGAACTGCACCAGGATGTCGTTGCGGCGCGCTCCAATGGACTTGCGAATGCCGATCTCCCGGATGCGCTCGGTTACCGAGACCAGCATGATATTCATGATGCCGATACCCGCCGCCAGGAGGGCGATGCCGGCCACGCCGGCCGTCCCCACGCGCAGGTAGTAGGTCATGTCGTTTACCGCCCCGATTATCGACTCGTTGGTGACGATCTCGAAATCGTTGTCCTCGCCCGGGGGGACTTTCCGCGCCTTGCGAAGAATGCCGATCACCTGGTCGATGGCCCGGTCGAACGATTCCTTGTCCACAGCGGCGACTTCGATGGTCACGGAACGCCGTCCGCCAAAATACCGCTGGTACTGCGGGAGGGGAATGACCACGAGGTTGTCCTGGGATCCGCCGAATAGACCGCCTTTTTCCGCCGTCACCCCGATCACCGTGAAAGGCTTGTTGTTGATGAGGATCGTCTTCCCGATGGGATCGACGCTGGGCATGATACGCTTGACAATCTGGGGTCCGATAACGGCGACGTTACGGGAGTACTCCACGTCCTGCCGCGAGAACATCCTCCCTTCGCCGATATCGTAATTCCGCGTAAAAAGCACGTTCTCCGTGGCTCCGATGATCGAAATATTGGGATCGGTTTTCGCGCTCCGGTACTTGACGACCCCGCCACCCCTGCCCGCGGATATGGAAACGTACTTGGCGTAGGTGGCTTCCTCCTCGACGCGCCGGGCCATTTCCACCGTGATGTTCTTGCGGTTCCGGTACTTCCACCAGCTCTCGGGGCCGCCCATCCGAACCGCCGGGTATTTCTGAACCACGAAGGAATTCGCGCCAAGCACGTTGAAACTCGATTCGATGCTGCTCTGCAAAACGCCGATCCCCGTCATGACGCCGATGATCGAGAACACACCGATGACAACGCCAAGCAAGGTCAGGACCGCGCGGAGCTTGTTGGCCCGCAGGGCGTCGATGGCCATGTAAAAACTTTCTGATATGTCGTAATACGTCATGACAGCGTCCCGGTTATGCTACTTCTTCAAAAGATATGTCAATTTCCGCCCTGAAGGAAAGCCCATACAGCAGGTACGGCGGCAGCGGTGGAAAGATACGTTACTTTTCGTTCGATTCGAGAAGCTCCTCCGCCACGGCGCGCGCAAGCCGCGAGGGGAAACCTCGCCGAACCAGGAAAGATATCATCCTGGTCATCTTTTTTCGCGGCGGCGACACCCGTGCGAGACGGGGAAGGTACCCGGTCGCAGCGTCCCACGCCAGGCGTAGCTCGTCGTCCTCCGACATCAATTCGTCAAGTACCTGGCGGATAATTTCTTCCGGGACTCCTTTTCGGCGCAGCTCGAGAGACAACGCCGACCGCCCCTTGGGTCGAAAGCGCGAACGATCGCGGACGAACGCCTCGGCATAGTTCCGGTCGTCGAGGTAACGCAGGCGCCGCAGCCTTTCGAGCGTTGACTCTACGGCCCCGCGGGAATACGCCTCTTCCAGCAGCTTCGCGCGGACTTCCTCCTCGGTACGCAGGCGGCGGGAAAGATACCGGCAGGCTCTCTCGAATGCTTCCTCCCGCTGGGCTTCGATTTTCAATCGCTCGAGGTCCGCGTCGGAGAGTACAAGCCCCGGAGCGAGAAGAAACGCCTCCACGACACTTACCGGAGCACCGAAAGCAAATTCATCGTTGATAAAAATGGAAACGCGGCTGGGGTTCCGCTTCTGGCGTTCAACACGGGTGACGATGTTTTCCCCCATGGGAAACAATCAATTGTTCAGTAACTGGGAGACGGGCACCGTGAGGGAATCGGCGTTCATGCCGCCGAAGACACCAACACCGTTGGTGATATTCCCCATGTCGGGCACGTCCTGGCGAAAGGTCAGTTCGTCGTTGAACCCGCGGACCACCATGAAGTAGTTGTAAAAATGCACTTCCAAAGTGTATCCCTTGACCATGGCCTTCATGTTGGAGAATCCGTCGGATTCCATTTTCGCCATGATTCTCGCGATCAAATCGGTAGGAAAAATGATGGATTTACGACGCGATACGTCCGGGTATATCAGGACCTCTTTGCCTGACTGCTTCACAACAGATACGGGGACTTCCCGACGTTCGGATACGACCCGGCCATCGACGAGTTTTTCCCCGCTGATAAAGAGGCGAAAATAGTACCCCTTCGCGGGGGCCGTGAGGCTCGTACCGCCCGTTCCTATTTCAATCGCCTGACGCCCCATGCCGTAAATCGTCGGTCCGAAATCGAGGAAAGGACGATTCGGCATGATGAACGAGCCAGTAATTTCGGGAAAGCCGGGAACCTGTACGTGAAGCGTGTAGATCGCGCCCGGCTTCAAAATCATTCCACGATGAAGCCACACACGCCGGTAGCCGTTCGGATCGGAAACGAGCGTATCCTCGAACCTGTAACGCAATCCCCGCGACACGACGAAAACCGTGGCGGAATCGATGGTCATTCTATTGACAGGCTTGTCCGGTGTCGTTGATTCCGCGTCGTACGTCGTCTCCAGGCGAACAACCTGGACATCCGCCGATGCATCCATGACCGCGAACACGGCAATCTCACGCTCGAAGGGGGCTTTCGGACTGAACGCGTTCTCGTCGCAACCGGCAAGGAGAAATCCGATCACGACCAGAACGAACGATGCGCGGCGCGCGGGCGTCATTCCTGGCCGACTTTCTGCTTCTCGGGCTTCGGCTTGTCTTCGCCCGCGTTCTTGTCGGGTTCAAGGATGCCCGCCTTGATCTTGACTTCTTTTTCAATGCGCCCCAGGAGCTCGGGATCGTCCATCAGGACCTTGCGCACGGACTCACGGCCCTGTCCCAGCCGTTCCGTTCCGTACGAAAACCAGCTTCCGCTCTTTTGAACGACGCCGAGATTGACGCCGAGGTTCAGCAGGTCGCTGACCTTGGAGATGCCTTCATTGTAGTAGATGTCAAACTCGGTGTCCTTGAAAGGCGGAGCGACCTTGTTCTTTACCACCTTGACCTTGACGTGATTCCCGATGATATCTCCACCGTCCTTGATGATGTCGCGGCGACGGATATCTAACCGGACCGACGCGTAGAATTTCAGCGCGTTGCCGCCGGTGGTCGTCTCCGGGTTCCCGAACATGATTCCAATCTTCTGCCGGAGCTGGTTGGTAAAGATAACGGTGGTGCGGGACTTGCTGATGGCGGACGTCAGCTTGCGCAACGCCTGCGACATGAGACGCGCCTGGGTGCCCATGGTGGGATCTCCCATTTCGCCCTCGATTTCCGCCCGCGGCACCAGGGCCGCCACGGAATCGACGATGATGACATCCAGCGCGTTGCTGCGCACGAGTGTTTCGGTGATTTCCAGCGCCTGTTCACCGAATTCCGGTTGCGAGAGGAGCAGGTTGGCCACATCCACGCCTATGCGGCGGGCATAGCCGATATCCAGGGCGTGCTCCGCGTCGACAAAGGCGGCGATGCCTCCCGTCTTCTGCGCTTCGGCGATGATATGGAGGCACAACGTAGTTTTTCCCGAAGACTCCGGGCCGAAAATCTCGACCACGCGCCCCCGGGGAATTCCACCCACACCCAGGGCGACGTCCAATGAAATGGAACCGGTGGGAATAACCTCGATCCTGGGTATGGCTTTGTCCCCCAGGCGCATGATGGAACCCTTGCCGTACTGCTTTTCAATCTGCTCAACTGCAAGCTGAAGCGCTTTCGACTTGCCGTTTTTGTCATCTGCCATGGTTCTGTTCCCGTTAAAGTTGTTAATGATCAGTTAGGTTATTCCCTGGAATGGCAGCCGGAAGAGTTCCTTGTGCATGGCACCCTCCGGGGTGAGTGTGCTCTGTTTCAGGGAAACGGCTTCCAGGGTCATGGAAAACGAAGTAAATGTACATTGCTTCAGCGTCGAAATCAAATCTTCAAGTCCGTCACGATCCTTTACCCGGCCCAGGGTAATATGGGGGTGAAACCGCCTTTGCTCCGGCTCGAAACCGAACTTCGCCGCTTCCTCCTCGATTGTCCGCTGCAAGGAAAATATCTCGTCGGGTGCGGCGCTCGAACCCAGCCAGATGACACGCGGACGGGAACGCGACGGAAACGCGCCGATCGTATCGGCCTGAAACGCGAGCACCGGAACGCGCGAGACTTTTTCTCTCAACGCTTCCGCCATCTCTTCCAGGATTTCCCTCGTCGTGTCGCCGAGGAATTTCATGGTCACGTGGAAATTCTCCGGTTTTTCCCAGCGAACACGCACTCCCGGCACGCGGAGGTCGCGCTGCAGGTCCGCAATGGTATTCCGCAAGGAGACGGGGGCATCGATACCGATGAAAGCACGGATCATGCTCGCTGGTCCTTGTTCCGTTCCCGAATCCCGATACGTCTTGTCGTCGTCATGATCTTCCGCTACCGGGCAAGCACCAGTTTACCGATAATGACTCCCTTCGCCGTTTCCAGCCGGGCGAAATATACGCCGGACGGCCTCTTGCCCGCATCCCATGTCAGGTAGTATTCTCCCGGCGACATGACCTCGTTCAATACGTTATCGATTTCCTTACCGAACGTGTCGAGAATCGTGAGCTTTACCCGCATCGTTGCCGGCACGGAGAACTTCAAGGTGACAGCCGGGTTGAAAGGATTCGGCCACGCGGGCGCCAACGAAACCCGACCGGGGATTTCCGGCGAGGGTTGTATGGATGTCAGCGGGTTGAGCCGGTGTTCCTGAACGATGCCCTTGCCAGAAAACGCCCACCCCCGCGATGTATCGGCAAACACGGCCGTCTGGATCATACCGGTGGGAACCAGGCTCGTCTTAACCCAGGTGATGCCGCGATCCCGTGACAACCAGGCATCCTCGCTGTTCACGATCCATACGTAGTCCATACCGGGGAATGCGACAACGGTATGATTGTCCTTTCCGCTCATCGGGGCGTTGTACGAGAAAAACGAAAAGCCGTTGACGGTGCGCAAAATCGTTCCGCTCTGGCGATCCACGATAAATCCGGTGTTCTTGTCGAGGAAGGCGATGGAACTGATGTGCCGTGTCAGGGAACGGCGAATCCGCCATCGTTTCCCGCCGTCCAGGGTGAAAATGATATCCGCGTAGGTCGGGTTGCTGGTTCCGCGGTTGCTGGACGCGAACCAACCGCGGTTCCTGTCGATGAACGTCAGGGTTCCGGGGATGACGCTCTTGGCATACGGCCGGGCGGCGATCGGCTCCCAGGTAACGCCGCCGTCGCTTGTCAGGAAAATATCGGCGGAATCCGGTTGCCCCTGCTTGACCAATACTCCCTCCCGGTCGTTCCAGAAAAACAAGTTGTGGTCGCCCCGGTTGCTGGAAATCGAATACCCCGTGCTGATGTCGGTCCGGAGAACAGCCCAGGTTTTTCCTCCGTCGGTTGTTTTGTTGACCGTGCCGTTTGCCGCGGTGGCGATGGCGGTCCGGGCGTCGAAAGCGAAGATTGCATCCACCACCGCCCTGTTGCCCGGTATGCGGTGCCTCTCCCAGGTCCGTCCCCGGTCGGTCGATCGCGCCACCATCATCGAATCAAACGTCATCCACAACGTATTGTCGGCATAAGCGACCCGACTCACCCTGAGGCCCATTTCCTTGTGGGAAACGACCTGCCAGTCCGTGGCGGGAATGACGTCCGCCGTGTGCAGCTCGAACGACTGGGTTGCGGTTCCCAGGCTGTTGGCCGCCTCGATGATCACCGTGGTTACGAGATCGGTCGCCGTCCAGCGCAGGACGCCCTGAGGAGAGATCGTCATGCCCTGCGGGCCTTGGAGCAGTTTGAACGTCGCTTCCGGTTTGGCCTTCACCACGGGCGCATAGAGGAAAGGCTGGCCGATCATCAGGGTTTCCGTCGGCGGATTACTGGCGAACAACGGCTTGTAATCCGCCACCCGACCCAGGTCGATGTCGTACATGCCCCGGCCGTGCGTTACCGCCCGCAGGATGCCCGTGGCTTCGTGGTACAGGAACTGGTACACGGCTATCGTCGGCATACCGGTTCCGAGCACCTTGTACGTTTCTCCGCGATCCAGGGAGACAAACACACCGATATCGGTGCCGACGATCAGGGTGTCGCCGAACGCAATCAAGTCGTTGACGGGGATGTCCGGCAGGTCGCCTTGAACAGGCGTCCACGTCTTGCCCACGTCCGTGGAACGAAAGATGTGCTCCGTTTCGTAGCCGGTAAACGTGGCGTAGTATTCACCGGGAGCAAAGGAATGCACCGAGCTGCAATAGCGCAACGGCAGGCCCTGGCTACCGACGCTCCAGTTCGTGCCCGCGTCGGTGCTGATGGCGACCTGGTTCGCTCCTCCCGCCATGACGACGCGGGAATCATAGGAGGCTACGCTCAACGCGGAAAGGTAATAGCACCCTCCACTGGCGGCGGGAAGCAGGCAATCGTTCAGCGGCTCCCACTTGTCCCCGTTGTTCGTCGTTTTCAGAACACGCGTGGAGCCGAGGTACAGGGTCTCCGGGTTGTTCGGATCCATCACGTAGGGGAGGTAGAACAGCGTTCGCTCCGTAGCGGGAATGCCGCCCAGCGCTTTTTTCCACGTATTGCCGAAATCGTCCGAGCGAAAGAGTGACAACCCCCAGTCAATCGTGAACCAGATGCGTGGATCCAGCGGGTTGATGTACGTGTACCCGCCGTCACCGTAAAGCACTTGCTCGAATTCCGGCGGGGAAGTGCTGAACATTGTTCCGTTGTCCTGGGTTCCACCAAGCAGGATCGAGGTCGAAGATGGATGGAGAGCGCCACCGATGAACTGGGTTATGGCAAGGCCGTAATCCTTCTTTACCACTCCATCACCGTTGTTGGTGATGATGAAGAACCCGCCGTCGTTCCCGATGTAAATCCGGTCCGGGTTCTGCGGATTGAACGCCACGGCGTGCTGGTCCACGTGCAGGATTCCCCCGGCTCCCTGGTCATTGATGCGCTTCCAGGTATCGCCGCCGTCGGTCGTCATGAGCATACGGACGCCGCCCACGATCACGATGTCGGGATTCTTCGGATTGACGCCGATGATGTTGTCGTACCAGCCCTGTGAAACCATGTAATCGAGGGGGACCTCCTTCTTCTGCCATGTCTTCCCACCATCCGTAGTCTTGAACACGCCAAGCAGGTATGTCTTCCGTCCGCTGACCGCGGTATTCGAAACACCCAGCCACACGTGGTCCGGATTCTCGTCTGAAATTCCAACGGACGTGCGACCCACCTTTTCGTCCGGAACACCAAACGGAACTGTCAGCTCGTTCCAGGTGTCGCCACCGTCCGTGGTTTTGAACACGCCCGGATTCGAAACCGACAAGCCATTAAATATCATACCCGAGGCAGTGTATAATACACTCGGATTTTGCGGGTTGATGACCACGTCCGTGCAAAGGCCACTGAACACTTTCGTCCAATTATCGCCTCCGTCCGTAGTGCGGTAGATGCCGCCGTTGTAACTACTGTGCCCGTCCTGGGGAATGGCGGCATAGATGATGGAAGGGTCGGAAGGATTGATAGCCAGGTCGCTGACCCGGCTGTATTGCGGTAGCGTCGCCTCCCCGATGCGGGTCCAGGACATACCGCCGTCGGTCGAACGAAACATGCCCGCCCCCTCGAACATGTTCCCGCCGAAGTTCGCCTCGCCCGTCCCGATGATCACCGTAGAAGTATCGACGGGGTTCACAACGATGGCGCCCATGGCCTGCGTGGGGAGATCGTCAGAAACGGCAAACCAGTGTTCGCCTTCATCGTACGTTTTCCACACGCCGCCGTCCGCGGCACCGATGTAGATCGTCTTCGGATTAAGGGGATTCACCTCTACCGCCACGATTCTGCCGCCGATGTTGATCGGTCCCCGGTTTATCCATCCAGCTCCCGCGAGCGTTGCACCCGTACCTGTGGGATGGTAGACCGGCATGGAAGCCTTTTGATCCCGGGCACGACTCATAGCACCGTCCGGGATGTAGCCGAGGGGGAAGGCGTTGCGCTGGAACCAGTATGCCCTTCGCATCCAGACGTTCTCGAAGCCGTTATCGACCGATTCAGACACTTGCTCCCGCTGCGATCCCGGCATGAGCTGCAGCATGGTTCCGATCTTTGCCTTGGGATCTATTGTCTGTCCCGGTGCGATGGATACGACTATAAAACAGGCGGTAATAATCTGTACAAGTATCTTCATGGAGGACCTCATCGAATACTTCCGGGGAACGAAGGCGGTATATCCGTCGCGTTATGCAAGCGATATACGAACATGAAAAGTAAATTCATTTTCGAGGAAATGCAATGAGGGAGAAAAATGGGGTTTTG
>JALUUP010000295.1 GCA_027021285.1 Bacteroidota bacterium
GACAACCGTTTGCAATAGATGAATCAGCTTCGATTAATCCAGAGCACAGCGCCTCAACTTGATCAACTGAGCGACGAGAACCTCATCCGCCTGTTCCAATCCGGGGACGAATCGGTGTTTCGCATCCTCGTGTACAGATACCAGGAACGCATCCGGAACCTGCTCTACTCGATGTTCGGTGATGCCGACCTTGTTGAAGATCTGGCACAGGAAGTTTTCATCAAAGCGTATCACGCCCTTGCCGGCTTCCAGTTCCGCTCGTCGTTCTATACGTGGCTGTACCGCATCGCCGTGAACCACAGCCGCGACGAAATGCGCAGGCGCAAGGTCCGGCGGTTCCTCTCGCTCCAGGGAATGATGGAATCCGGTTCAAGGGAATTGCACACGAAACTGCGCGTGCTTCCCCGCACCGGCGACCTGGAGCAGATCATCAACCTTGGCCTCCAGGCAATTCCCGACAAGTACCGCCTGCCCATCGTGCTCAAGGACATCGAGGGATTCTCTTACAAGGAAATGGCGGAGATCATGAAGTGCGAGATCGGAACGGTGAAGTCCCGCCTGGCCAGGGCCCGTTCCATGCTGCAGAAAGTCCTGGAACCGATGCTGAAGGAGGAGTGAAGATGCGCGATTACGACGAACGGCTGAACATCAGGATAAGCGCGTACCTCGACGGGGAAATGAGCGAGGAAGAGCGGCGGGAATTCGAGCGGTTCCTGGAAAACAACCCCGACGCGGATGCGTTGACCCGCCGACTGCGGAACCAGAAGAAACTCCTGGAAAAGAAAGAGTCCCTCCAGGAGAATCCCTGGTTCTGGTCGCGGCTTTCCCTTGCCCTGCCCCGCGAGTCGGGTCGCCGCCGGGCATGGAACCGGTTCCCGCGGTTCGCCGTCGCCACCGTCTTTGTCCTTACGACCCTGGTTGTGGCCGCGACGGGATACCTGGCGATCGAAAAACCGTTCCGCGCCGGGCCCTCGGCGGAACGGTCACGAAACGCCGGAGAAAACACCACGAACGCCATCGTTCCCGTCTTTTCCTCCCTGAACACGGACGATGTGCTGCGCTTCGCTCTTTCCGGGGCCGTGCCGCTCGGAAAGGAATCGAACACCGTTCTGGCCGTGGAGCGGAAAGACGGGGAGAAGTACGATCTCAACCTGATTCGTTCCCGGAAGCGGAAGCCCGCCGCCGCCGTCACCGCCGAGCAGTTCTACAGGGAAATCAACGCGACGCCCGCGCAACACCGGCGCATCGACTCCCTCCTGGAGGAAGCCAGGAAACAACTCGAAACCTCCATCTTCCTTGCGGAAAACAACACTCTCGCCATACGGCCCCGGCTGGTGGGCTTGAACCGCGAGATGGTGGTCGGCATAAGCCGGAGCCTCCAACCCGCGCAGGTGCGGCGGTTCAACCGGCTCCTCCGGAGGCTGAATTCTCCGCAGTACGTTGCCGTGTCCGGGCAATACGGCAGGTTCGCTAAGGAGCCGGAGCACCCGTCTTGGGGGGAAGAACCGGAGGACCATTTTCTCGTCATCACGCCGGCCATGCGGGGAGCGCGGCGTTTGCGTATCGTGCCCGAACAGGTCAGCAGCCGAACGCGCGTCGAACCGGTGGAGGTGGTGGAAAGGCGCCTGCGCTTGTTGTTCGAAGGGGGTGCAGGTCACGAGCTTCCGGGCGGCGGCGAATGGAAGGCAGATTCCGGCCCGAAGACGTTTTCCGTTTCCGTGTCGAGCGACGGGGGAACGCTGCGCATCAGCATCGAGCGAGGGAGCGACGGCGCTGCAACGATTCGTTCCGGGGCACCGGAGGGGTCGCGTCCGCGGCATCCAGGGAAGGAGGAGGGAACCGTCCCGGAACGGATGCACCGCCCGACAAGGGGCATGGAGGACGCATTCCTGAAATTCCAGGCGGAGAAGGAATCGCTACTCCGACACCTGGAGCGGCAGCAGCGCTACCTCGATTCGCTCATCGAGTCACTGCCGGAGGGCCGCCGTGCCCGCTGGCGCTTCTTCTTCAAGATCGACAGCGTGGCCTTCCTCCCGCACGGTCATCGCCGCGGCCCGCAATTCCCGGCGCACGCCCATTCCCTCGCGCCGCTTCCGAACGGGAGCATCGATATCTGAGACGCGCCTTCACGTCTCTTCCCAGCCGCTTCGTTTTTTCCTGATTTCTCCTTTCTCTTTTTCCCTTCAAATCGGTACATTGTCTCACGCATTCACCTGAAGAAAAAA